>DATCUL010000372.1:0-1620 GCA_036567405.1 Methyloversatilis sp.
AGGCCGGTCGCCTGCATGTCCAGGTACTCGCCAAGCCCGAAGCGATCGACCATCTCGCGCACCCGGGCGTCGATGGCGTCGGCCGGCAGGTGGAACAGCTGCGCGTGCAGCACCAGGTTCTGCCGCACGCTCAGTTCACCGTACAGCGAGAAGCCCTGGGTCATGAAGCCGACGCGCCGGCGGGTGTCGAGATCGCCGGTGTCCACCTCCCGGCCGAACAGCAGCGCACGGCCCGAGGTGGGCGGCAGCAGGCCGGTCAGCATTTTCATGGTGGTGGTCTTGCCGCAACCGTTGGAACCGAGAAAGCCGAAGATTTCGCCGCGTCCGATCTCGAATCCAACGTTGTCGACCGCGGTGAAGTCGCCGAACTTCATGGTCAGCCCTTCGGCGACGATGGCCGGACCATCGGCTTGCAGGACGCGCGGCGGCACCACCAGCACCTCGTGGCCGACCCGCTTTTCCGCCGGCAGCAGCGCGATGAAGGCGGCGTCGAGGTCGCGGGTGATAGTGCGTTCGAGCAGTCCGGCCGGGCTGCCGGTGGCCAGCACGCGGCCGTCGTCCATCGCCACCAGCCAGTCGAAACCTTCGGCCTCACCCATGTAGGCGCTGGACACCAGCACGCTCATGCCGGGCCGGCGCGCGCGGATGCGTTCGATCAGCTGCCAGAACTGGCGGCGCGACAGCGGATCGACGCCGGTGGTCGGCTCGTCGAGTATCAGCAGGTCGGGGTCGTGGATCAGCGCGCAGCACAGGCCGAGCTTCTGCTTCATGCCGCCGGACAGCTTGCCGGCCGGCCGGTCGCGGAAAGGCGCCAGCCCGGTGCTGTCCAGCAGTTCGGCGATGCGCGCCTCGCGCGCACGCGTCGCGTGGCCGAACAGCCGGCCGAAGAAGTCGACGTTCTCGAACACCGACAGCGTCATGTAGAGGTTCTTGCCCAGCCCCTGCGGCATGTAGGCGATGCGCGGACACACGGTGGCGCGGTGGCGGCGGCTGTGCATGTCGCCGCCCAGCACCTCGACCCTGCCCTGCTGGATCACGCGCACGCCGGCCACCAGTGCCAGCAGGCTGGACTTGCCGACGCCGTCCGGCCCGATCAGGCCGACCATTTTCCCGGCCGGAATGTCGACATCGATCCGGTCCAGCGCCGTCGTGCGGCCATAGTGCAGGCTGACGCCGGTCAGGCGCGCGACGCTGTCTGCGGTCATTGCTTCGCCGGCATGCCGATCAGCGGCGGCATCGTGGCCGGCCACGGCGAATCGGCGTCGAGCCGTACCCAGGCGACGCCGGGCAGACCGGTCTTGACCTGCTTGGCGTAGGCGCGCAGCAGGTCAGGCGCGATCTTCACGCGCACGCGGAACATCAGCTTTTCGCGCTCGGTGCGCGTTTCGACCGACTTGGGCGTGAACTGCGCCTCCGGCGACACGAAGCTGACCGTGGCCGGAATCGAGATGTCGGGCCGCACGTCGAGCACGATGCGCGCCTCGCTGCCGATGGCCACGCGCCCGGCCTGCGAGGTCGGCAGGAACAGCGTCATGTAGACGTCGGTGATGTCGAGCAGCGTGACCACCTTGCCGCCGGCCGCCAGCACCTCGCCCGGTTCGGCCAGCCGGTACAGCACGC
>DATCUL010000373.1:0-4418 GCA_036567405.1 Methyloversatilis sp.
CGCCACGCGGCGCGCAGGGCCTCGCGCCGGGCGGCGCGTTCCTCGCCCGCCTCCGCCAGCTCACCTTCGAACACGATGTCGACCGTGCCGGTCACCGCGCGCGGGCCGGCCTGCACTTGGATCGCCGGTGGCTCGACGGACAGCTCGAACTTCGGGCTGAAATAGCCTTCGGTGGCCAGCAGTTCGGACAGCTCACGGCGCACGCGGGCCAGCAGGCGGCGATGCGAGCGCTCGTCGGTCAGCGGTTCGCGCAGATCCAGCGACCGGGCGTGGCGCTCGAGCATGTCGCGAACCGGTTCCGGCACATCGGGCGCCTGCAGTGCAATACGCCCGAACCGGACGGTCTGTGCGCCTTCGTCTGCCAGCAGGGCATCCGCAGCATCGACTGCATCGGATGCCTCGGCTGCGCCGGATTCAGCAGGTTCGGCAGCAAAGGCCGGCGCACCGGCGAGCAGTCCGCCCAGCGCCAGCAGTATCGGCAGCCGGGGCAATCAGCCCGCTTTCAGCAGCTCGACCTCGAACACCAGGGTGGCATTCGGCGGAATCACGCCGCCGGCACCGCGGGCACCGTAGCCGAGGTGCGGCGGAATTGTCAGCTTGCGCACGCCGCCTTCCTTCATGCCGACGACGCCTTCGTCCCAGCCGCCGATGACCTGGCGCGCGCCGAGGTGGAAGCTGAACGGCTGGTTGCGGTCCTTGCTCGAGTCGAACTTGCGGCCGTCGGTCAGCCAGCCGGTGTAATGCACCGACACCTTGTTGCCGGCGACGGCTTCGGCGCCGGTGCCCGGCGTGGTGTCTTCGATGATGAGACCGCTTTCGGTGGTGATGGCAGACATGTGTTTCATTCCGTCAGGTTGGGGTTGAGCGCGCCAGTTTACTTGTGTTGCCTGGGGTCTGTTGACATTGAATCGCGGACCACGTTTGCAAGGCGCACGCCACGGACAAGGCGTACAACGAAGTCGAGACTGGCCGTCTCGACAAGGCACACAACGCAGTCCGTGGCGTGCACCGTGCAAACCCGAAGGGCGCGAGTCCTGTTGCGCCCGGCTCGGCGTTGGACCTCCTGGCCTGACGGCCAGTCAGCCGGCGTCGGCCCGCCTTGATCGGGACGCAACAGCGCTGGTGACCAAATCGGCGCGCGGCCCGCGATTCAATGTCAACAGACCCTAGCGGATTTCGGTCTTCACATGGGTCGCGAACAGCCGGCGCAGCTTCGCCACCTTGGGTGCGACCACGGCCATGCAGTAGGGCTGCATCGGATTCTGTTCGTAGTAGCCGACGTGGTAGTCCTCGGCCGGCCAGAAATGCGCGTCGCCCTCTATCCGGGTGACGATGGGCGCGGTGAACGCCTGTTCCGCGGTGAGGCGGGCGATCACCGCGCGCGCGGTCTCGGCCTGTTCGGCGTCACGGCAGAAGATGACGGAACGGTACTGGGTGCCGACGTCGTGGCCCTGACGGTCCAGGGTGGTCGGATCGTGCAGCGCGAAGAAGATGTCGAGCAGTTCGGCAAAGCTGACGATGCCGGTATCGAAGGTGATGCGCAGCACCTCCGCGTGTCCGGTCTGCCCGGTACAGACCTGTTTGTAGCCCGGGTTGTCGGTGTGGCCGCCGGCATAGCCGGGTTCGACGCGGATGACGCCCTCGACACGGTTGAATACCGCTTCGAGGCACCAGAAGCAGCCGCCGCCGATCACGGCGGTCCGGGTGTCGTGAATGGTCATGGCATTTCCTTTCGCTGGATGACTGTCATGGATGATCGACCCTGTCATCGGGCCGAGGTTCATCCGGGTGGCACATGCCCCGCGATGCAGCATGCGCCGGCGAAACAAACCTTGTATCGTGCGGTCGATCAATACCCATCAATGAAGCCGGAACCCCGTTTAATGCTCTCTCCCGAAGCCCTGCAGGACTGGCGCGCCCTGGCGTTGCGCGTCGAAGAGGAAGTGCGTCGCGCGGTAGTCGGCCAGCACGACACGCTGCGGCTGGTCAATGTGGCACTGTTCGCGCGCGGCCATGTGCTGCTCGAAGGCGATGTCGGCGTCGGCAAGACGACAGTGCTGCGCGCCTTCGCCCGCGCCATTGGCGGCGACTTCGAACGGGTCGAGGGCACGGTGGACCTGATGCCGAACGACCTCGTGTACCACACCTATGTGGACAGCGAAGGCAAGCCGCGCATCGAGGCCGGTCCGCTGCTGCGTCACGGCGAGCGGCTGACGACCTTCTTCTTCAATGAAATCAACCGCGCACGACCGCAGGTGCAGTCATTGCTGCTGCGCGCGATGGCCGAACGCACCCTGTCGGCGTTCAACCGCGAATACAGCTTTCCGCACATGACGGTGTTCGCCGACCGCAACCGGGTGGAAAAGGAAGAAACCTTCGAACTGGCTTCGGCGGCACGCGACCGCTTCATGTTCGAGCTGCGCATGCTGACCCCGTCGGACGACGAAACCCGGCGCGCGCTGGTGTTCGATCCGCGCTTCCACGACACCGACGCGCTGATCGACACGGTGACGCCGGGCGTGGTCGACTGGATGCAGATGAACACCATCGGCGCCGCGATCCAGCGTCTGGTGTCGGCCTCGGACGCGCTGCAGCGGTACGCGATGGACATCTGGGCGGCGACCAGCGATCCGGTCAGGTACGGCCTGCAGATCGAGGGCGTGGACATGTCGCGCCTGATACTGGCCGGCGCCAGCCCACGTGGCATGGGCATGCTGATGCGCGCCGCGCGCGTGGTGGCGTGGTTCTCGGGCCGCGACTACCTGACGCCGGAAGACATCCGCGCCGTGCTGCCCTCGACACTGGTGCACCGCGTGTTCTTCACGCCGGTCTACGAATTGCGCCGTGCCGAGCTGGCCGACGCGCTGGTGGCACAGATGCTGGACCGGGTCGCCACCCCCTGACGCCCGGTTCGCACCACCCCGGATCATGAGTACGCCAGGCGATTTCCACTACCGCATGCCGCAGCGCGTCGGCGGCCAGCGCCCCGGCGCGCACCGCAGCGCGACCACCGGCAGCGGCCAGGAATTCATCGCCCATCAGGACCTGTTCGACCGCCCAGATCCGCGCCGGCTCGACCTTCGCGCCAGCCTGCGCGACCCGGAACAGCGCTGGCTGGTGCGCGTGACGCGCCAGCGCGCGGGCATCCCGGTCTATCTGCTGGCCGACGTGTCGGCATCGATGACCTTCGGCTCGAACGCAAGCAAGCTCGAACGCGTGGCCGAATTCGCCCGTTCGCTCGGCGACTCGGCTTTCCGCACCGGTGACGCGCTCGGCATGCTGGCGTTCGACCGGCAGGAGCGGACCGACCTGATGCTGGCGCCGATGCGCTCGCGCGGCGCCGGACTGCTGATCAGCGAATCGCTGCTGCAGGCGCGTGCCGACCAGGCCTCGAGCGCCGGTCTGGCCGAAGCCTGCGCGCGCATCGCCGGTCGCCAGGCGCTGGTGTTCGTCGCGTCGGACTTTCATGCACCGCTGGCGCAGCTGGGTGCTGCGCTCGACCTGCTGTCCCACGCCCAGGTGGTGCCGATGGTGATCTGGGACGAGGTCGAACCCGAGCCGCCACAGGGCGACGGCCTGCTTGCGGTACGCGACATCGAATCCGGACATCGCCGGGGCCTGTGGCTGAGGCCGCTGATCCGCCGGCGCTGGAGCGAAGCGTTCGCACAGCGCCGGACCGACCTGCAGCAGCTGTTCGCCGATCGCGGCATGCGTCCTTTCTTCATGACCGGCCGCTTCGACGCGGATGCGATGTCACGTTACTTCTTCGAGGCTGCCTGAAATGCATTCCCGACACTGGCAGACGCGACTGATCGGGGCCGGCATGGCGCTCGCGGCTCTGTGCGCAGCCCCCTGCGGCGCACAGCAGTCCGATACCACCACCGAGCCGGCGCCCGCCACCGCACCGGCCACGACACCGGTCACCGTACTGAGTCCCGACGTCGAGTCACCTCGCCCGTTCGGCCATGTGCTGGGCGATGTCGTCACCCAGCGTGTGGCACTCGACCACGACGGCAGGCCGCTCGACCTGCCCGGTCTGCCGCCGCTCGAGCGTACCGGCAACTGGTTCGAGCGGCGCGACGCGCGCATCGAACATGACGCCGCCGGCAGACGCTGGCTGGTGCTGGACTACCAGATCATCAACGTGCCGGAGGAACTGCGTGCGATCGACCTGCCCGCACTCGACCTGCCGACCACCGTCGACGGACAGCGCCTGCAGACCGCCGGCCTGCCGCTGACCGTCGCCCCGCTGACGCCGACCGTCGTGCTGGCGCGGGCCGGGCTGGAAGAAATGCGCCCCGACGCAGACGCACCGCATATCGACACCGCGGCGCTGGAACGCCGGCTGCACCTCGCGCTCGGCACGGCTGCCGCACTGGCCGGCGGCTGGGTCGCCCTGCTGACGCTGCGCCGCTGGC
>DATCUL010000374.1:0-7378 GCA_036567405.1 Methyloversatilis sp.
GGCGCCGAGCCCGTACTCAGTGCGAAGGCCCTGCGTTTGGCCAATTCCGTTGCCTACAATCGAAGCGGCAATGAAATCAGCGACGTACGCACTGCCGTCAATCGCGTCGGCACCGAACCGATCCGCATGCTCACAGTGTCACTCATCGTGCGGCAGATGGTGGATGCGCGAGCCGACGAGCGCCTGCGCGTGCTCACGCATGACTTGTGGCAGCACACCATCCACGTTTCCGCCCTGTGTTACGTGATTGCCCGTCGTCTGTCCCGCCTGAACGCCGATACCGCAATGTTCGTCGGACTGGTACATGAAATCGGCCAGTTCTACCTGCTGGCACGTGCATCCGCCTTTCCTGCGCTGTTGCAGCGCGAAGCCGAACTTGGTGGTCTGATGTACAGCTTCAGTCACAGCGTTGGCCGTGCCGTGCTGGAATCGTTGAAGGTGCCGGAGCAGGTCGTGGCTGCGGTCGATGATCCGTCGATCGGCGGTGCAGTGGTGCCCCCACGGGCTTTTGCGGACGTGTTGTTCCTTGCGGAAAGCATGGCTGCATTCCCGAACCCGTTCAGCAACACCTCGTCACTCGATGAGAGGCTCATCGCCGATGCCGCGACCTCGGATATCGATAATGAAACGTTGGAGGCGGTGGTTGTTGAATCAAAGGAAGAACTCGATTCGATCATCGCTACCTTGCAGATTTGAATAATCCCTAATAAAGTTTTCAATTGAACCACCGATAGTCGACCAAACGACTAATTGATGCTGAACCAGGGCAAACCCATCGAAAGGTGGGGACGCAAAGTTTCCGGTCTACAGGGTGCGTGCGCCCCATGACAGCGGGGCCGCGGTGATACCCTCCCGGGTATTGCGTTCGGATCTGACTTTGCCCCGGGTGTCAGCCTTTAACGGCCGCAAAATGTGGTCGCAAAGGTAAATCATGAGTGCTGTGCCCCAGACGACGTTGAACGCTGTGCCGCCCGAAAGGGGGCGGGTCATCAGCGATTGTCGCGACTTCACGATACGGAGGTTGCGCGACTCGTTGCACGGCATGCTCGAGAAGATCGAGGAAGACCTCGTGGCGAGAGCCGAGGCGGAACTCGATCGGGATCAGCGCAACCTCTACATGTTCACCTGTGGCAAGGCCCGTCAGCAGTGGGCCGGCATCGAACAGACCTTCCTCGATTACCTGACCAGTTATTTCGATGCACGTGTTCGTGGTGATCCGTTGGACAAAGCCGCCGGCGCGACCGCGACTTCGCTGGATGAACTGAGCCTTGTCGATGAAGACGACCTGACCCAGGATCTCGCGGTCAGCGAACTTACCCGCAAGCTGAAGGAGCGCTGCGACGAGGAACTGTTCGGCGTAGAACAACGTTTTGGGTCTCTGCTCGGCAAGACGGACACCAGCGATCGCGACAATCCGCTCGGCACCGAAGGTGTGGCACAGGCTCTGCGTGCCGCATGCGATGAGGTGGATTCCAGTGTGCAGATGCGCCTGGTTCTGCTGCAGTCACTTGAGGTGCAGATTTCAACCGAACTGGCAAAGCTTTATCAGGAGCTGAACGTACGCCTGCAGCGCCAGAACGTGCTGCCCGGGCTGCGCAGAGGTTTCCGCCGCAATGCCGCAGCGCGTGCTGCGGCATCGACGACTCCCCAAAAGATTGCGACGGGTACGGCCGCGATGCCGCAGCAGGATTTCACCGCATCGATGCCCGGATTCGGTGTCTCGTCGGTTCAGGGTTTTGGCGAACAGCAGGGATTCGGCACGGTCAGCGACGTCGACGGCGACATTTACGCGATGCTGTCGCAGTTGGTGCAGGGGCAGATGGCTGCACAGGGTGTGAGTGGGGGCGCCGGCGGTACCGCTGGTGTCGGAGCACCGGCCGCACTCGATTCTCCCCTCGTGCTGGAAGCTCTCAGTGCCCTGCAGGCGAGTGCGGACGTGATGATGCCCGCGACGGCTGCGACGGCGACGTCAGCAGGCTTTCCTGCCTTGAATGTCGTTCCGACGAATGTGTTGCGTGACTTCCGTAGTTCGGATCTGGGACGGCACCTCGGACAGTTCGATGCGATTACCGTCGATATCGTCGCGATGCTGTTCGATCTCATCTTCGACGACGCGAAAATCGCCGATCCGATCAAGGCATTGGTCGGGCGACTGCAGATTCCGCTGGTCAAGGTGGCCATGCTGGACCGCAGCTTCTTTTCCAGCAAGGCCCACCCGGCTCGCCGCCTGCTTGACCTGATTTCGCAGTCGATGATGCGCTGGGGGCACGATGTCGGGCATGACGATCCGCTTTACATCAAACTTGCCGCGATCGTCGATCGCATCCTGCGTGATTTTGACCGCGACCTGAGTCTTTTCGAGGCATGCAGCGCCGATCTCGAAGCCTTCATCGTGTCGCTTGAAGCGGACGAAATGCAGCGTGCCGAGACGGCCGCGCGAATCGCCAGCGAGCGTGAACAGGAGCGGATGCGGCGCGAGACTGCACGGCTTGCTGCCGATGACGAAATGGATAACCGGCTGCGCACGCCGCTACCGGGCGTGGTGCAGAGTCTGCTCGATGGCGTCTGGCGCCGTCTGTTGCGTCATCTGGTTGATGCCGGTCCGGAGTCCGAGGTCGACTATCGTCAGGCATTGACCACGGCTGATGAACTGATATGGAGTGTCCAGCCGAAAGCGGATGCAGACCAGAGACGTGCGCTGGTCGTGGCGCTTCCCGGCCTTCTGCGCCGCTTGAATCAGGGCTTCGATCTTGCGGGGGCACATCCGGCAGACAAACTCATGTTGTTGAACGGACTGTTCGATCTGCACGCACAGTGGATCAAGCCTGGGGCTACGCCCAGCACGCCACCGGTCGAACAGTGGGTTCCGGAGGCCCGATCGGCCAACGACGATGTGCCCGCGCCGGAAATGGTCAGCGAACACCTCGAGCAGGACGGTCTTGAGCTCGATGACATCTCGCTGAACCTTGCCGGTGCGCTGGACATCCCGGATCAGGATCGCGTGGCCGAACTCAAGCGTGGCGATTGGGTGGAATTCCGGCAGGCCGACGGCAGTTTTGCGCGTATGCGGTTGAATTGGGTGAGTCCGCAGCGCGGCATCTATCTGTTTACCAATCCTGGCTCGCCACGTGCCACGTCGATCGCGCCCGATGCGCTCGCGCTGCAGCTCGCGCGCGGTGACGCCCGAATCGTGGATTCCGAACCGATGTTCGACCGCGCAGTCAGTCAGGCACTTGGGCAACGCGCGCTGGCCTGACCCCGCGGACCTGCCTCTGGGTGGTGTTACGGGCGTTGCTGGCGATCATGCTTCTGGTGGTGGATGTTTCGGCTGGCGCGGTCCTGCATTTTTTCCATTCTGTGCGCTTCCCGGTGATTCATCGTCCCGTCTGACATGACATGTCTTTCGGCACGGTCGATGTGCGCCTGCTGGCGTTCCAGACGTGCCGCTTCGTGCGGAGTGAGCGAACCGCTGCCGACGCCCTTGTCGATGCGTGCATCCTGCCTTTGCTGACGCTGGTCGACGCGCTGCTCCATGCGTTCCGACGGCGTCTGTGCCAATGCGGATCCGGTCAGTGCGAATGCGGCCAGTCCTGCAACGATGATCGACTTCATGGTGTTCTCCGTTAAATCAGCGAGTGCAGGGTGCAGTCGCTGTGTCCCTTTAACGCGGAACTCCCGGGTCGGCTTACGGCAGGGCTCTGTAAGCGGATGTAAATCATTGGTGTGACAGAATCTGCAGCGTAAGAATCGAGTGTCGCCGGCGTTTACGCTTGCATGTCAGGTCGAATCTTTCCAATGAGCATCTTCCGTCGTTGTGCGTTCTTGCTGATTGCGCTGATGGCTGCTGGCCGATGTGGTGCTGCGCTGGCCGAACTGCCGGCGGTTCCCGATCCGAAGGCGTGGAGCGCTCTGCCGCCGGACGTGCGCGAGGCACACGCACGTACCCTGCGCGAGCAGCTCAAATCGGCCTCGCCGGAGGAACGCAGGCAGTTTCGCGAGCGCCTGCGGCAGCGCCTGGCCGCACTGCCGCCTGATCAGCGGCGAGAAATGGGCGACCGTCTGCGTGAGGACTGGAAGTCCATGAGTGCTGCCGACCGTGAACGACTGCGTGCCGAGCGGCGTGCCTACATTCAGTCGCTGTCGCATGAGGAGCGTCGCGCGTTGTTGCGCGAACGGCGTGACATGCTCGAACACATGACGCCGGAAGAACGCCAGCGCTGGAAACGCGAACTTGGACGCTGAAGGCAGTCTGTCATTGCTGGGTGGTCTGCTGCCGTTTGCCTGGCGTACGGAGGCCGGTCTGTTGCAGGCAGCGCTGGCCGGTGATCGCAAGGCTGCGGGCGAACTGGCGGATCGTCTGATGCCGCCGGCACATGCGCTGGCCTGGCGGCTGACCGGAAATCCGGCCGACGCGGAGGATGTCGTGCAGGAGGCTTTCTGCCGCCTGTGGCAGAGCGCGGAGCGGTTCGAACCGAGGGCGAAGGTGTCGACGTGGTTCCTCACCATCGTGCGTAATCTTTGCATGGACCGGTTCAGGCGATCGGAGGAACACGCAGACGCGTCGGTGCTGGAAACGCTGGCCGACGACGCTGCAACACCCGAGGAGAACTGGCAGGTGGGCGTGCGCAGCGCCCGGTTGCATGAGGCATTGCAAGCGCTGCCGCTCCGTCAGCGTGCAGCGCTGATGATGTGGGCATGGCAGGAGTGCGACGTGCCGACGATCGCCTGCGAACTCGGCATGACCGACAATGCTGCGCATCAGTTGCTGTTCCGTGCGCGTGCCGGGCTGAAGGCCCGCCTGTCTGGGGAGGATGGAAATGTCTGAAGAGTTTTCCGACGAATCGCTGCGCCGCGCGCTGCGCGTGCTGCCGTTGCCCGCACCATCGGACGAATTGCGTGCGCGGATCGTGGCGGCTGCGCCGGCGGAACGCAGCCGGCAGGTCGCACGCTGGGCGGGGGCACTTGTGTTGTGCAGCCTTCTGCTGGCCGTGGTGGTCGGCGTGCTCGAATACAACGCGTGGCGGGATGCCGAGGAACTGGCCAGGCTGGACGAGCTTTCAGTCGCGTCGATGCTGCTTCTGTGACGCGTCGGCGGCCGCTTGCGCATGCGTGGCCGGCACGAAAACGATCTTGCCCGTTTCCATGCCCTGATCGGGCTGCTAACCTGAGCGGCAGTGATGCCGAACGGAGAATCCGATGCTGATTGACCGCCCGCGTTCGTCGCTTCTGCTGATCGACATGCAGGAACGGCTGCTTCCTGCGATGGACGATGCGGAACGCCTGCTCGACAACGTGATCTGGATGGTGAGGATCGCACAGCGTCTGATGGTGCCGGTGGTCGCCACCGAACAGAATCCCAGAGGACTGGGAGCTACCGTCGATCCGCTGCGTGCGCTCATTCCGCCGGAAGCCATCGTGCCCAAGATGCATTTCTCCTGCGTGGCGGATGGTTGCCTCAAGCCGGTACTCGACGTAGAACGTCCGCATGTCGTGGTGTGCGGCATCGAATCGCACATCTGCGTGCTGCAGAGTGCCATGGACCTGCAGTCCGATGGGCGACAGGTGTTCGTCGTCGCCGATTGCATCGCTTCGCGCGATCCGGCCAACCGCATGCTGGCCCTTGAGCGGTTGCGTGCACACGGCGTCATCGTCGTGTCACGCGAAATGGTGGCATTCGAATGGCTGCGTGCAGCCGGTACCGAGGAATTCCGCGAGGTCAGCCGGACTTTCCTGCGCTGACGTCCCGGCGGCGGACTTGCTTCAGGCGCCGTCCGGCCGGACCTTGGCAATCGATCCGTCCGACCGGCCTTTCAGGTAGGCATACAGGTCGTCGATCCGGTCCGCGAGATAAGGATGGCTTGGCATGCCGCGGTCCAGTCGGCCTTCCAGCACGGTCTTCACGAACTCGTCCTTCGACAGCCTGCCCAGTGCGGCAATCAGCGACGGACCGACCATGCCCTCCTGCGCAGGGCCGTGACAGCGCTCGCAAGCCGCCGAGCGCCATACCTTCCAGCCCTTGATGATATCGCCGGTACCCGCCGTGTGCGGGCTGGCCTGCGTCGCGGACGTGACTGTCGCGGGTGGCCGCCCGTCAGGGAGTAAGCCGGGCGTTCCCGCGCCACTGTCTGGCGTCTTGCTGCAGGCACAGAACAGAAACGCGGAGATGGCTAGCATGCACGACAGCGTGTTGTTCACGTGTGCCTCCCCGTGTTTCAGGCCGCAGCCTGTCGCGTCAGAGATAAAGTACGGCGGGAAATACCGTCACCGCCAGTACGAATACCAGCCATTCGAGATTGTTGCGGGCCAGAAATCCGGTGAAATGCAGGATCAGCACCGCAATCGCCACAACGTAATACATGATGAACCACATCAGCCAAGGTCTCCGCAGCTAATCCGCGCGTGGGTCGAACGCTCAGCGTTCGACATGGCGAAGGGAAAGATCGATGGCGCGTACGTTCTTGGTCAGTACGCCGATGGAAATGCGGTCCACGCCGGTCTCGGCAATGGTCCGCACGCGGTCAAGATTGACGCCGCCGGAGGCCTCGAGCTCGGCCCGGCCCTCGTTGATCACGACGGCTTCGCGCATCTGTTCGATGCTCATGTTGTCGAGCAGCACCATGGTCGCGCCGGCGTCGAGTGCCTCGCGCAACTGCGCCAGCGTTTCCACTTCGATCTGGATGAAGGCATTGGAAGGCGCGATGCCACGCGCGCGCGCCAGGACCGGACGTATGCCCCCGGCCGCCATGATGTGGTTTTCCTTGATCAGGATGCCGTCATACAGACCCATGCGGTGATTCAGTCCGCCGCCGACCCGAACTGCGTATTTCTGCGCCAGGCGCAGGCCGGGCAGGGTCTTGCGGGTATCGACGATGCGGGCGTTCGTGCCGCTGATCGCGTCGACAAAGCTGCGCGTGATGGTGGCCGTGGCCGACAGCAGCTGCAGGAAGTTCAGCGCGGCACGCTCTGCAGTCAGCAGCGCACGCGTCTCGGACAGGATTTCGCACAGCTTCTGGTCCGGTGCGACCCACTTGCCCTCGGCGACATGCCAGGCGACCGTGGCTTTCGGATCGAGTGCGCGCAGACAGGCTTCGAACCACTCACGACCGCACAGTACGGCATCTTCCCGCGCCGTCACCAGACCCTGGGCCGCGCGTCCCGGTGATATGAGCTGTGCGGTCAGATCACCGGTACCGACGTCTTCAGCCAGCGCCTGGGATACGTTGCGCTGTATTTCTATCAACAACTGCTGGTTTTCCCGCATCGAATTCGGCATGTCAGTCTTTTCCTTGTGTCGCGGCGGATTCTAGCATCGCGCCCTGCCGGGTCATGCGGCGGGGATCACATCATGCCGGGCGTATCCGGACAGGGATGCCCCGGG
>DATCUL010000375.1:0-2336 GCA_036567405.1 Methyloversatilis sp.
CCCAGGTTCGGCTGGACGGCCAGGTGGTCGCCGAACTGCCGCTGACCGGCACACACCGCGTGGCGATAGACGGCGCAATGGCGAAGCTGGGACCGACCGTGATCGAGGTGGACGCCGGCCGCGCACGCGTGGCGACCGACCCCGGACCGCGCCAGTACTGCGTGCAGCAGGGCTGGCTGTCGCGCGCCGGCAGCGTCGCCGTGTGCGCGCCCAGCCACATCACGCTGCAGCTGGTCGGACCGGGCAGCGCGCAGGACACGGTCGCCTTCTGATGGATTCGCACGCCACCACCGGCGCATCGCTGCTGCAGGTCGTGCCGAGCGAACGCGACCGGCGGCTGGCGCGCTATGCGGTGGCGGCGATCGCCGCCTCGCTGGTCGAGGCGGCGATTCCCAGCCCGCTGCCCGGCGTCAAGCCGGGACTGGCGAACATCGTCATCCTGATCGTGCTGGCGCGCCACGGCTGGCGCGACGCTGCCTGGGTCAGCCTGCTGCGGGTGATGGCCGGCAGTCTGCTGGCCGGTCAGTTCCTCGCGCCCGGCTTCTTCCTGGCCGCCTCCGGCGCGCTTGCCAGCCTGGCGGTACTGGGTGCGCTGCAGGCGGTGTCGTGGCGCTGGCTCGGCCCGGTCGGCCGCTCGGTGGCGGCGGCGTTCGCGCACATCGGCGCACAACTGCTGCTGGCCAGGCTGTGGCTGGTACCGCACGACGGACTGTTCAACCTGGCGCCGGTGTTCTTCGGCGCCGCACTGCTGTTCGGCATCGTCAATGGCGTGGCCGCCGCACGCCTGATGCGGGAGAATGCGGCATGAACGAAGCCGCCACACCCACCATCCTGATCGCGCTGACCGGTGCCTCCGGCATGCCCTACGGCCTGCGCCTGGTCGACACCCTACTCGACGCCGGCTGCCGCGTCTGGCTGGTCTATTCGCAGGTGGCGCAGATCGTCGCCCGGCAGGAAATGGATCTGCTGCTGCCGGCCAACCCGGCCCAGGCGGCGCGCGAACTGGGCGAACGCTTCAACGCACAGCCCGGGCAGCTCGAAGTGTTCGGGCGCGAGGACTGGAACTGCCCGCCGGCCTCCGGTTCGAACCCGCCCGACGCCATGGTCGTCTGCCCGTGCTCGATGGGCACGCTGGCCGCGATCGCGCACGGGCTTGCGTCGAACCTGATCGAGCGCGCCGCCGACGTGGTCATGAAGGAACGCCGTCCGCTGATACTGGTGCCGCGCGAGACGCCGTTTTCCACGCTGCACCTGGAAAACATGCTGAGCCTGTCGCGCAACGGCGTCATCGTGCTGCCACCGTCGCCGGGTTTCTACCATCAGCCTCGCGAGATCGGCGACCTGGTCGATTTCGTGGTCGCGCGCATCCTGGACCAGCTGCGCGTGCCGCACCGGCTGGTGCCACGCTGGGGCGAATCCGCCCCGACGGAGTGACACCGTCACACGCCTGACATGCGAATGAAACAAGCTGGCCGGCTTGCCGGTTTGCCGCACCCTGGCGGCCGGACATCGAGGGAGCGACGACATGAAGATGGACAGCCAGCCGCTGGACGGCGGCATCACCCTGATACGGCTAGACGGCAGACTCGACATCGAGGGTGCGCAGACCGTGGACCAGCCCTTCACCTATGCCACCAGCACGCATCCGGCACGCATTGCCGTCGATCTGTCGGATGTCAGTTTCGTCGCCTCGATCGGCATCCGCACGCTGCTGTCGGGTGCGCGCGGACAGGCCTCGCGCGGCGGCAAGCTGGTGCTGTTCGGCGCCCAGCCCATGGTCCGGCGCGTGCTGCACACGGCCGGCGTCGACCAGCTGCTGGTCCTGTGCGACGACCTGGACGCGGCCCGCAAGGCGCTCACGGACTGAGTGCCGGCAACAGCCGCCACGGAGCATTCCGTGCATAGCGCGCACGCGCGCCGCAGCCTGCGGCTGATCAACGACAGCGGCGCCATCTCGGCTGCCAGCGCCTGGCTGCGCACGCTGGGCGAAAGCTTCGAACTGGGCAGCGAACTGGTGTTCCGGCTCGATCTGTGCGCATCCGAACTGGTCGCCAACATCGTCAGCTACGCCTTCGAGGACGAAGCGCCGCACACCATCGCGCTCGACCTGATACTCGAACCGCAGTCGGTCAAGCTGGTGGTGGCCGACGACGGTCGCGAATTCGACCCGCTGGCGCTGCCCGAACCGGTCGCACCCGCCACGCTGGAGGAAGCTGCTGTCGGCGGACTGGGCGTGCATCTGGTGCGCCAGTTCGCCGACCAGGTGAGTTACGAACGGGCCAGCGGCCGCAACCAGGTCACGCTGGCCTGGCCGCGCCCGAGCCGGCCCGGCGTCG
>DATCUL010000376.1:0-5116 GCA_036567405.1 Methyloversatilis sp.
GTGCGCACGGCGATCGGCAGCGCATCGACGTGACGCGCCGCGATGTCATCAAGGCGCTCGGACGGGGCGATCACCAGCGTCTCGATGGGCCGCAATGGCAGGTCCATCTGTTCCAGCACATGCTGCGGCACCCGGCCGAGAATGTCATTGACGCGCTGCAGCTGCTCGATATCCACCATCAGCTGGTCGAGGAATATGCTGGCCAGCGCGTGACCGGCAACCTGCGCCAGCGATGGATAGATGTCGCCGCGACGGCGCACGTCCTTTTCGTTCATGCGGCCGACACCGACGATGAATATGCGCTCGGCGCCAAGGTGCACCGCCGGGCTGATCGGCGCGAGCTGGCGCATCGAACCGTCGCCGAAATACTCGCGGTTCAGCTTGGTTGCCGGAAAGATGAAGGGCAAGGCACTCGAAGCAAGCAGGTGCTCGACCTTCAGCGGCGTGCGTATCGACGCACGCTGCATCC
Organism: Methyloversatilis sp.; assembly: GCA_036567405.1. GTDB lineage: Bacteria > Pseudomonadota > Gammaproteobacteria > Burkholderiales > Rhodocyclaceae > Methyloversatilis. The sequence goes on from DATCUL010000376.1 coordinate 470, forward strand.
GCTTCCAGGGTTCGATGCCTTCTCCACCTTCGAAGAAGGCAACGCTGTCGCCCGAGGTGTAGCCGGATGCGGTCAGCGCAAGCGCATACAGCGAACCCCGCTTGATCGAGCGGTCGATACGCGAAAAATCGAGCTTGTCGGTCAGCAGTTCACGCAGCGGCGTATTGTCGAGCAGCGCTTTCGGGTAGCGGTCCACTGCCCAGCCGAACATCAGCGCCAGCAGCCAGCGCACGCTGGTCGTGCCCATGCCCCAGGCATCGGCACGATAGACCTGGCCGGCGTGGAAGTGACGCCAGATGTACAGCAGATTGTCGATTGCGTCGCCGAAATCCTCACTGTAGACACCCAGCGCCGTCGCGTTGATCGCACCGGCCGACGTGCCACACAGTATCTGGAATGGATTGACGCGGGGGTCAGGCAGCAACTCCCGCACCGCGGCCAGAACACCGACCTGATAGGCGGCGCGGGCACCGCCTCCCGACAGAACCAGCGCCGTCCTGGCTTGCTGTACCACGCGCCTCTCCCTTGCCAACCCGCATCAAGCCAAGCCCGGGCCGGCCTCGGACGCCGGCGTCGATCAGCGCATGTGACCCGCTTCGACCACGGTCAATGCGGTCATGTTCACGATGCGCCGCACGGTCGCGGTCGGCGTGAGGATATGCACCGGCCGCTTGGCACCGAGCAGGATCGGACCGATCGTCATACCCTCACCCGCCGCCGTCTTCAGCAAATTGTATGAAATGTGGGCTGCATCCAGCGTCGGGAAGATAAGCAGATTCGCCTGGTCACGCAATCTGGAGTTCGGGAAGATGCGCGTGCGAATGTCGGTATCGAGCGCCGCATCACCATGCATCTCGCCCTCGACCTCGAGTTCGGGATATTCCGCATGCAGCACGGCCAGCGCACGCCTCATCTTCTCCGCAGTCGCGGTGTTGTGCGAACCGAAATTCGAATGCGACAGCAGCGCGATCTTCGGCTCGATGCCGAAACGCCGTGCCTCTTCGGCCGCCAGCACCGTCATTTCGACGATCTGTTCCGACGTCGGGTCGTAATTGACGTAGGTGTCGCACAGCATCACCGTCCGGCCCGGCAGGTTCAGCAGGTTCATGGCATAGAAGTCGTGCAGGCCGTCCTTCAGGCCCAGCACGTTGCGTACGAACTGCAGATGGCTGGAGAAGTGGCCAAAAGTGCCGCAGATCAGGCCGTCCGCATAGCCCAGACGGGTCAGCAGGGAACCGATCAGCGTGGTGCGGCGACGCGCTTCCAGCTTTGCGTAATCGATCGAAATGCCTTTGCGCTCGGTCAGGCTGTGATACAGCGTCCACAGCTCCTTGTAACGCGGATCGGAATCCGGCGTGACCAGCTCGAAATCGACCTCTGGCCGCAGGCGCAGGCCCATTTTCTCGATGCGCTGAAGCACGACATCGCGGCGTCCGACCAGAATCGGGCGGGCGATGCCTTCATCGACCACCGTACGCACCGCGCTGAGCACGCGCTCATCCTCGCCTTCGGCGTAGATGATGCGTTTCGGGTTGCGCTTGGCTTCGGCGAACACCGGCTTCATCACCAGTCCGGAAATCCAGACCAGGTTGTTCAACTGCTGGCGATACGCCTCGAAGTCCTCGATCGGCCGCGTCGCAACGCCGGAATCCATAGCGGCCTGCGCCACCGCCGGTGCGATCTTGACGATGAGGCGCGGGTCGAAAGGCTTCGGAATCAGGTACTCGGGACCGAACGACACCTGCTTCTCGCCATAGGCGGCGCGCACGATCTCGCTCTGTTCGGCCTGTGCCAGCTCGGCAATCGCACGAACAGCCGCCAGCTTCATTTCTTCGGTGATCGTGGTCGCGCCCACATCCAGCGCACCGCGGAAGATGAACGGGAAACACAGGACGTTATTGACCTGGTTGGGATAGTCGGAGCGGCCAGTCGCAATCACTGCGTCCTGACGTACCGCCTTGACTTCCTCGGGCAGGATTTCCGGCGTCGGGTTGGCCAGCGCGAAGATCAGCGGCCTGGCCGCCATGCGACTGACCATCTCCGGCTTGAGCACACCACCTGCCGACAGTCCCAGGAACACGTCGGCGTCATCGATGATTTCGCCCAGCTTGCGCTTGTCGGTCACCTTGGCGTAGCGCGCCTTCAGCGGCTCCATGTCCTCGATGCGGCCCTCGTAGACCACACCCTTGATGTCGGTCACCCAGATGTTTTCGACCGGCATGCCGAGCAGCACCAGCAGGTCCAGACAGGCAAGCGCTGCAGCACCGGCCCCCGAGGTGACCAGCTTGACCTGGCGAATGTCCTTGCCAACGACCTTCAGACCGTTGAGTACGGCCGCGCCAACCACGATGGCCGTGCCGTGCTGGTCGTCGTGGAAGACCGGAATCTTCATCCGCTCGCGCAGCTTGCGTTCTATGTAGAAGCACTCCGGCGCCTTGATGTCTTCGAGGTTGATGCCACCGAAGGTGGGCTCCATGCTGGCGATGATGTCCACCAGCTTGTCCGGATCGCGTTCGTCGAGTTCGATGTCGAACACATCAATGTTGGCGAACTTCTTGAACAGTACCGCCTTGCCTTCCATCACCGGCTTGGCGGCGAGGGGTCCGATCGGGCCGAGCCCGAGCACGGCCGTGCCGTTGGTGATTACGCCGATGAGATTGCCGCGCGCAGTCAGCGAACTGACTTCCAGCGGATTGGCGACGATTTCCTCGCACGCGGCGGCAACGCCGGGCGAATAAGCCAGCGACAGATCCTGCTGATTGGTCAGAGCCTTGGTGGGAACAACCGAAATCTTGCCCGGTCCGGGCTTGCGGTGATAATCCAGTGCGGCGGCGCGAATGTGCTCATCCATGGCGAACAGCAACTCCTCTTCGAGTGGCATCGCATGCACAGGACCGTCTGACCGACGGACCTTGGTGCAGTGCGAAAACGTCCGATTTTAGCTGTTCGGCGCGCCGCGCGTACGGCGTATTACCGTCACCTGAAGCCAGTCTTCTGTAAGACAGACCGGCGACAACGGGTTCAGCTGGATGCGCCCGCGCCCTGGCTACGCGGAGAGAATATCGACTGCAGGCGCTTGAGTTCGCTCAGCACCTTGGTCGAATAGATCTGATCCGGATCTTCGACAGAACCGACGTATTTTTGCAGGCCGGCTTCAACCGAGCCGGCAGCACGAATGTACTCACGCAACACCTGGGCACCGACAAAAATGCTCACCTTCGGATCGAGCAGCGATGCGTCGGCACCGAAAGAGGCAATCTTTTCCGTGTGGAAGCGGGGAATGACCTGCGTCAGCCCCTGGGCGCCCCAGGCGCTCTCCGCGGTCGGGTTGAACGCCGACTCGACCGAAATCAGCGCCACCAGCAACATCGGATCGATCTTGTATTTTGCCGAGGCTGCATAGATGTCCGTGACGTACTGTTCTATCGCAACATGGGCGATGCGGTGGCGACGGGAGATGTGATCGACCAGATTCCGCTGCAACGTCGTCAGCGCCGGACCGGTCCGCTCGGTGGAAGAATCGAGCAACGCGGTGTCGGGCTCGTCGTCCCGTATGGCCGGCGCACCGAACAACGAAATTTCGGGCAGCGCCGGGATCAGGCGCGGCGTCAGTCCGGCATCGGCAACGCGCAAGCCAACGAACACACTCACCATCAGTCCGACCGCCAGCAGACCACCGTGCGCAAAATGCACGATCACCGCCACGGCACCCTTCAGTACAGAATAAAACTTGTTCATGCAGTACTCCTTTCAGGCGCCCGCACAACCCGCTCCCGCAGGAGCGGACAGACACCAGAGGAACCCGTGCAAACGGGTCGTTACCGTACGCCACCTGCTTGATGGCGAATACCGGAAAGCTTGAATCGCGGGTTCATGACCCTGTACTCGGGCCAGAACACTCTGCGCACCCGGAAAAATTCGGCTTGGAATTTTTCGGGACTGACTGGAACTGCGGATAACGTCGCGGAAAAAAGGCGACCGTCCAAGAGGGCGATCAAGCAACTCGGCGCCAATGATCGGGTTTTAGCGTCGATTGGTCAAGTTAAGCTTGGTAAAACAAAGTCTGCAACGCACGATGCAGGCAGGTGACAACAGGCCTCACCGCGAGAAAAGAGCGAGGAGGTGCCGCAGCACCTCCCCGTCGTTTTCAGACACCTCAGGACGGACGCGAACCCGTCGGGAACGGCCATGCAGCAGCAGGGTTCAAGGACGACTTGATGCCCGGCGTGGCAGCAGTGGACGGCGTCGCAGTTGCAGGCGCGGGCGCAGTAGCACCCGACGCGGCCTCCGGCGTCTTGGCGACTGCCTTGCTCACCGCCGGTGCAGCAACCTTTTTCGCTGCGGGTTTGGCGGCAGCCTTCGCCGGTGCGACCTTTTTCGCTGCGGGTTTGGCGGCAGCCTTCGCCGGTGCGACCTTCTTCGCTGCGGGCTTGGCAGCAGCCTTCGCCGGTGCGGCCTTCTTCGCTGCGGGCTTGGCAGCGGCCTTCGCCGGTGCGGCCTTCTTCACTGCGGGCTTGGCAGCGGCTTTCGCCGGTGCGGCCTTCTTCACTGCGGGCTTGGCAGCAGCCTTCGCCGGTGCAGCCTTCTTCACTGCGGGCTTGGCAGCGGCCTTCGCCGGTGCAGCCTTCTTCACTGCGGGCTTGGCAG
>DATCUL010000377.1:0-4149 GCA_036567405.1 Methyloversatilis sp.
CGCCCACAACGAGCCGCTACCGATCACGGCACACGCCACGGCATCGTCTTGGGGCGCGAGCAGTGTCGTGTCCGATGCGACGTCATATTTCGTCGATTCAGACCGATGACCCCGGATCGCAGGTACCGCGAGGTCACCCGCTCGCGAGGTCGTTCTGTCCGGGCAAACGGCATCGGGCATGCGTGAACGAAAAACGGGTGCCCGAAGGCACCCGTTTCAACACGACTTTCTGATCGGAAACCGATTAGAAGGTGTGAGCAACACCCAGGTTGAAACCGGTGTCGCCAAAGGCGCCGGTCGAGCTCGGGGCAGCCGAGCTGCGGCCCGCGGTCGTGATGCCGGCAGCGACACCGCTATCAACGTCCATCTTCGCCCAGGTGGCGTACAGGTAGGTACGCTTCGAGAACGCATACTCTGCACCGACGGCAACCTTCTTGACGTCACGGTTGCTGGCGCGATCATCGCTACCCTGAACGTAGCTGGCCAGAACCTTGATGTTCGCGGTGACCGGCACGGTGGCGCCGATGAACCAGCCTTCGCCGTCCGAGCTCAGGTTGCCAGGTGTAGTACCACCGAGGTTGTTGGTGAGGTGACGGGCGGCACGGCTGTCACCACGGGTGTTTTCGTAGTAACCGGAGATCTTCGCGAAACCGAAGTCGTAGCTGGCGCCAGCAACCCAGATGTTGAATTCGAGGTCACCACCGGTCAGGCCTGCGTTCTTGACCTGGAGGTTTTCGTAGTCCAGCGTCACGCTGATCGGGCCATTGTTGTACATGGCTGCGACGGCATACAGAGGCGTATCGCCACTGTCGATATCCGTGCCAGCACCCGGAGCAACGCCGAGGAAGCCCTGACCTTCTTGCGTCAGCAGCGACTTGGTGTAGGCGCCGAGGAACTTCAGGCCGGGGACGACTTCCGGCGAGATGTAGACGATGGCGTTGTCGGCACGGTCAGCCTGACCGAGGCCCGACGTCAGACCGAAGACCGAAGCGGCGTTACCGACGGTCTGGTTCTTGAACGGGTCGTACTGACCGGTGAAGGAGTAGCGGGCGCCATCGACACGGCCACCGAGCACGGTACCGTACGGGGTTTCCAGACCGACCCAGGTGTGGCGGTTGAAGCCGATGCCCTTGCCTTCCTTGGCGTTGCCGACGTTCTCGCTGTCGCCGGAGAAGCCGAACTCGAGTTCGAAGATGGCCTTCAGGCCGTTGCCCAGGGCTTCGCTGCCCTTGAAGCCGATGCGGTTGCCACCGGCGATGCCGTCGGTGAATTCATTCTTGCGGTCTTTGATACCGGCCTTGGAGCCAGCGCCGTCGTTGCCGCTGCGCGACAGGAAACCGTAGTCGATGCGACCGTACACGGTCACGTTGGAATCTTCGGCCATGGCAGCAGCCGGGACGAGCACTGCAGCGATCGCCACAGCAAGCAATTTCTTGGACATTACGCAGATCTCCTCTTGCGATGATAGTGGGTGCCCGGATCAATCTCGGCCGCTTGGCGGTTGCACTGCCGGGCTACACACCTTCGGACTTTCAGAAGGTTCGCGGACTTTACCGAAGCATGAAAGCGGTCGGCAAGCCATGCGTCAAATTACGTAGGCGACGGCATTCCTTGCTGTGGTTTTGATGCAACAGCATCGAGCACCTCGAGCCTGCATGCGGAAAACCGGACGTGGATCGTCATGAAATCGTAACGATCCGACAGGCCCCGGTTTCCGGTTCTACCGGACTTCGTGCGACAAGACGCGCACCCCGCATGATGGCCAGCCCGACCGGTTTCGCGGCATTGCACAATGACAGAAGCAACCAATGACCGTATGGCATCCCCCGGATTGCCGGCAACGCACAGCCCGACGGCCCGCGAACCGTGCGGATTCCGACCGGATCAGCCCTCGCTGCCGCTGGCCGAACGTCCGATCAGGTTGAAGAACTCGCGGCGGGTACTGGCGTCGTCGCGGAAAGCACCCAGCATCCGGCTGGTCACCATGGCGACACCCGGCTTGTGCACGCCGCGCGTAGTCATGCATTCGTGCGACGCCTCGATCACCACCGCCACGCCACGCGGCTGCAACACTTCGTAAAGCGCGTCGGCGATCTGCACGGTCATCTTTTCCTGTATCTGCAGGCGCTTGGCGAACACCTCGACCAGACGGGCCAGCTTCGAGATGCCCACCACCCGGCGATCCGGCAGATAGGCGATGTGCGCCTTGCCGATGATAGGCACCATATGGTGCTCGCAGTGACTTTCGAAACGGATTCCGGTCAGCGCGATCACCTCGTCGTAGCCTTCGACCTCCTCGAAGGTACGCGACAGTACGGCACGCGGATCCTCGGTGTAGCCGGCAAAGAACTCCTCGTACGCCTTGGCGACGCGCGACGGGGTGTCGAGCAGCCCTTCACGCGACGGATCGTCCCCGGCCCAGCGGATCAGGGTACGAACGGCGGCTTCGGCCTCTTCGCGACTGGGGCGCGCGGTGTCTGTGCTCTTCATGTTCATCCTGTACTTGGTTATATATATGGTGGCGTCTGCGGCATAGGCGCGGAGCACGGGTCCCGGACCGGGCATGGTGGCGGTCTGTCGCGCGGTTTTCAAGTGCCGCAGGCTGCCTGTGACCCTTGATAAGCCGGTTCGGCTCCCCAACTTGCTCACCGGAGCGCGATATCAGCCCATTGTTTCCGGATGCAAACATCCGGAACGACTCGCTAGGGCCTCTGCTCCATCGTTCGCTCTCGGGTTGCTGCGGCCGGGCAGCAGCATATGAAAAACACGTCAGGAGAAGACAAAAGATGAAGATCACCCTGTCACGCACCGCTCTTGCAGCGCTCGCAGCGACAGCATTCGGGCTCGGCGCGACGGCGACCACCTCCAACTGGATGAGCCTCGCGGAAGCAGCACCGCAAGGCAAGCCGGCGCAACTGGCCCAGGCCGCGCCGGCGCCAGCCGCAGCTTTGCCTGCGCCACTGGTGTCGGGCCTGCCGGACTTCACCACGCTGGTCGAACAGACTTCGCCGTCGGTCGTGAACATCAGCGTCGTCGGCAAGGCGTCGCGTCAGACCCTCAACCCGAACGACCCGATGTTCGAATTCTTCCGCCGCTTCGGCATTCCGATGCCGCAGAACCCGCAACGCGGCGGCGAAGGTCAGCAGGTGCCGCGCGGCATCGGTTCAGGCTTCATCATCAGCGGCGACGGCTACATCCTGACCAATGCGCACGTGGTGGCCGAGGCCGCCGAAGTGACGGTCAAATTCACCGACAAGCGCGAATTCAAGGCCAAGGTCATCGGCAGCGACAAACGCACCGACGTGGCACTGATCAAGATCGAGGCGAAGAACCTGCCGGCCGTGAAGCTCGGCAATCCGGATCTGGTCCGCGTCGGTGAATGGGTGGCCGCGATCGGAGCCCCGTTCGGCTTCGAGAACACGGTGACGGCAGGCATCGTCAGCGCCAAGTCGCGTGCGCTGCCGGACGAATCGCTGGTGCCGTTCATCCAGACCGATGTCGCGATCAACCCCGGCAACTCCGGCGGCCCGCTGTTCAACCTGAACGGCGAGGTGATCGGCATCAACTCGCAGATCTACTCGCGCACCGGCGGCTTCATGGGACTGTCGTTCGCGATCCCGATCGATGTCGCGATGCGTGTCGCCGACCAGATCAAGCAGTTCGGGCGTGCCAAGCATGCACGTCTGGGCGTCAGCATCCAGCCGATCACCCGCGATCTGGCGGACAGCTTCGGCATGGACCGCATACGCGGCGCGCTGGTGGCCAGCGTCGAACAGGGCGGACCGGCCGATCGTGCCGGCCTGCAGCCGGGCGACGTGGTGCTGGCGGTCGATGGCCGCGACGTGGCCGATTCGTTCGACCTGCCCAAGGTGATCGGCAACCTGCCGCCGGGCAAGGCCGTCAAGCTCAAGCTGTGGCGTCAGGGCAGTGAGCGCGAACTGAGCGTGACGCTGGGCGAACAGACGGACAGCGATGCGGTCGCGCAGAACGCACCCGGCAAGGACGGAACCTCGTCGCGCGACCGTCTGGGACTGGTGGTGCGCCCGCTGACCGGATCGGAGTCGCAGCAACTGGGCGTCAACCGGGGTGTGGTGGTGGCCGACGTCGACGGTCCGGCAGCCCAGGCGGGCATCGAGCCAGGCGACGTGA
>DATCUL010000378.1:0-3384 GCA_036567405.1 Methyloversatilis sp.
GCGTCGAGCGCATATACATGGACCTGATGGCGCGCTGCCGGCCCGAACTGCTTACCGTCTGCGCGTACTACACGCGGCGCGGCGGGCTGGACATCAATCCGTGGCGCAGCAACTTCGAGGCGCTGCCGGATACCTTCGTCAAGCTGCCCCGGCAGTAAGCCGGTCGCGCAGCGCCGCCACCGCCGCGCGGAACTCGGGTGCACCGCCATAGCTCGGATGCCGTGCCGGCAGGGCGTCGATGCCCATGTCTGCCAGGCTCTGCTGGCAGACGCGTCCGATGGCCAGGCGTGGCAGACCCGGATACAGCGCGAGAAACTGTTCCAGCAGCGGACGCAGCGCGCGCCGCTCGGCGGTGTTCGGCGCGCGGTTGCTCAGCGGCTGTCCTGCCACATGTGGGTGGTAGGCCACGGCATTCCACAGCACGAAATCGGTTGCGGCCCAGCCGTGCGCGGCCATCGCGCCCCAGACGATGCTGGCGGTGCGCTCCAGCATGCCGTCGCGGTTCTTCAGCTGCGGCAGTTCGCGGCTGGTGCGGCGGAAGCTGCCGTCGAAGCAGCCGTGATCCCGTCCGGCCAACTGCGCGGCCAGCACGTCGCGTTCGCTGGTCATGGCCATGCCGGAAAACTTGGCGCCGCTGTAGCTCGGCGCCTCGGCGATCAGCAGCACGCGCGCGCGGCCGAGCCGGGCAGCCAGGTAGCGGTGCAGGTGTTCGGCGCGGATGCGCGGTGCGTCGGGCGACAGATCGTGCACCGGGTCGTGGTCGCCCCACGGGTTGAACATCGTGCCGTGATCCGGAATCCGGTCGCCGGCGGCGACGGCCGTCACGAAATTGTCGAGATCGTTTGCTGACATCTGAGGTCCATCCCGCCGTGCGCGAAAGGCGCGCATTGTGCACGAGCTTTGTGAACGACGAATCACCCAACCGAGCGGAACGCATCGATGAAGTCCGATTTCTTGTTTGCCTGGCGCATGGCGCTGCGCGACTACCGCGCCGGCGAGCTGCGCATCCTCGGCATGGCGCTGCTGGTTGCCGTCGCCGCGCTGACCTCCGTGGCCTTCTTCACCGACCGCGTATCGCGTTCGGTGATCAGCGAGGCGAACCAGCTGCTCGGCGGCGACCTGCGGGTGGTGTCCGACACGCCGCTGCCGGCCGGTCTGGCTGACGAGGCGCGTGCGCGCGGACTGCGCGCGACCGGAACGCTGAGCTTCACCAGCATGGCGTCGAGCGCCGACGGGGCGCAGCTGGTCGGCATCAAGGCGGTGTCCGGGGGCTACCCGCTGCGCGGCACGCTGCGCATCGCGCAGGCGCTGAACGCGCCCGACGCGGTGACGCACGAGGTGCCGGCTGCCGGTACCGTGTGGCTGGACGAACGCGCCACCAGTGCGCTGGGCGTGCACACCGGCGACATGGTCGGTGTCGGCCGCCTCAGGCTCAGGGTCGCAGCGGTGCTGACCTTCGAGTCGGACCGCGGCGCGAATTTCTTCTCCATCGTGCCGCGCCTGATGCTCAATGCGGCCGATCTGCCGGCCAGCGGGCTGATTCAGGAGGGCAGCCGCATCAGCTACCGGCTGCATCTGGCGGGTGAGGACGCGGCGGTGCGCGGTTTCGCGTCCTGGCTCAAGCCGCAGCTCGCGCGCGGCCAGCGCATCGAGAATGTCGAGGACGCGCAGCCCGAGGTGCGCGGTGCGCTCGAGCGGGCACAGAAATTCCTGCGCCTGGCGGCGATGCTGGCTGTGGTGTTTGCCGCGGTCGCGGTCGGGCTGTCGGCGCGGCGCTACATGCAGCGCCATCTCGACGGCTGCGCGGTCATGCGCTGTCTGGGCGCCACGCAGGCGCGGCTGACCCGGCTGTTCCTGATCGAATTCGCGCTCGTCGGCGTGCTCGCCAGCGCACTTGGCTGCGCCGCGGGCTATCTGACGCAGTTCGGCGTCGAGGCACTGCTGTCCGGCCTGTTCGCGACGCGCCTGCCGCAGCCGGGCGCGCTGCCGCTGCTGTACGGTTTTGCGGTCGGCATGACGCTGATGCTGGGTTTCGTCTGGCCGCAACTGCTGCGCCTGCGGCGGGTATCGACGCTGCGCGTGCTGCGCCGCGAATGGGACGACGCCGATCTCGTGTCATGGGGTGCCTACGCCTTCGGGCTGGCCTGCCTGTCGGTGCTGATCATGCTGATGGCGGGCGATCTCAAGCTCGGCCTGATCGTGGTCGGAGGCTTCGTCGCCGGCTGTGCGCTGTACGCCGCGCTGGCGTGGGGAGCACTGGCGGTGGTGGCGCGAATGCGCGGCGGCACGGCCGGCGGCTGGCGCTATGGCCTGGCCAGCCTGACCCGGCGGCGCGTCGCTTCGGTGGTGCAGATCGCTGCCCTCGGGCTGGGTCTGACTGCGTTGCTGCTGCTGGTGATCGTGCGCGGCGACCTGCTCGACGCCTGGAAGAACCGGCTGCCGGCCGATGCGCCGAACCGCTTCGTCATGAACATCCAGCCCGACCAGCGCGAAGCGGTACGCGAACAGTTCGCGTCGGCCGGGCTGGCCGATCCTGTGCTGCTGCCGATGTCGCGCGCGCGGCTGGTGCGCATCAACGGCCGCGCGGTGTCGCCCGACAGCTACGGCAGCATGCGGGCGAAGCGGCTGGTCGAACGCGAATTCAACCTGTCGTGGTCGGACCGTCTGCAGGTGGGCAACCGCATCGCCGCCGGCGTTTGGCGTGCCGACCGCCCGGGGTTTTCGGTCGAATCCGGGCTGGCGAAGGCGCTCGGCATCGTGGTTGGCGACCGCCTTGCGTTCGAGATCGCCGGTCAGCCGGTCGAGGCCGAGGTGCTGAGCCTGCGCGAACTGGAGTGGGATTCGATGAACGTCAATTTCTTCGTCGTCGCGTCGCCCGGCGTGCTCGAGTCGTTCCCGGCGAGCTACATCACGTCCTTCCATCTGCCGGCATCGGCTGCCGGCTTCACCAACGGGCTGGTGGCGCGCTTTCCCAACCTGACCGCGATCGACGTCGATGCCGTGGTGCGTCAGTTCCGCGCGCTGATGGACCAGCTGTCGGCGGCGGTCAGCGTGGTGTTCGGCTTCGCGCTGCTGGCCGGCGTCATGGTGCTGTTCGCCGCGATCGAGGCGACGCATGACGAGCGCCGCTTCGAGCTGGCTGTGCTGCGTACGCTGGGTGCGCGCAACCGGCAGCTGCAATCATCGCTGCTGGCCGAATTCGCGGTGCTGGGTGTGCTGGCCGGCGTGCTGGCCGCAGCCGGTGCGGTGCTGCTGGCCATGCTGCTGGCGCGCGAGGCCTTCGAACTGCCCTATCTGCCGTCGCTGGTGCAGCCGCTGGCGGGCGTCGCCTTCAGCATTCTTGCGGTGACCGGCGCAGGCCTGTTCGGCCTGCGCGGCGCACTG
>DATCUL010000379.1:0-3960 GCA_036567405.1 Methyloversatilis sp.
CGCAATGAACACACCACCAGCCAGTCCGGCGGCGTACAGTCCCTGCACCCGCATCTGTGCGTCCGCGGGCAATGCACCCAGGCCAAGACCGGCTGCCACGCCGGCCAGCGCCGCGAACAGGATTTGCGTATTCATCGACAGTCGCATGCACGGTCTCTCCGGATATTTTTCCGACCATACCATCGGCCGCGGTGCCCCGAGACGGCGACGCAAATGAAACCGTCGATCCGCCCGGCAGTCCGATGTGCATCCACCCCTGACCGGAGTCACCCGTGAAAAGAACGATTGCAGCTGCCGCACTGCTTTTCTGTTGTGCCGCGGTGCACGCGCAGGGCATCGCGACCTCGATCCGCACCACGGTCCGGGTGCTGGCCACGCAGGCCGACGGCGCGGTGTCGGTCGGCAGCGGCGTCATGCTGCCGGGCGAGCGCGTCGCCACCGCCTGTCACGTGATCGGCAATGCGCAGACACTGCGGGTCAGCTACCAGTACGTGGCCAGCGCAGCGACCGTGCTGCGCCGGGACAACTGGCGCGATCTGTGCGTGCTGTCGGTGCCGGGCATGCAGGCGCCGCCTGCAGTCATCGCACGCAGCACCGACCTCAAACCGGGCGACCGGCTGCTCGCCTTCAACGGCGCCTTCGGCGTCGACGTGCGGCTGCTGGTCGGCGACGTGACCGGCCTGCACCCGATGGACGGCGCAACGGTCATCGAAACCAGCGTGCCCTTCTCGATCGGCGACAGTGGCGGCGGCCTGTTCAACGAAGCCGGCGAACTGGTCGGCCTGCTCGCATTCGTCGCCCGGGCGCCGGGCAACGAGCGCTACGCGATACCGATCGAGTGGATGGACGCCGCGATCGACGACACGCGCAGCACGCCGTTCTGGAAGGCGGAACGCGATCAGCGCCCCGGATTCCTCCGCTGACCGCACCCACGATCACGAGGTACGGCCGTACGGCCTTCAGCCATGCTCGCGATAGCGCACGCTGATCATCGCCCGCCGCCGTTTGACGACTGAATCGCGAGCCATGCTCGCTCCTGCACGCCCCAGCAAGACGACGTTTCTGTAGGAGCGAGCCGTGCTCGCGATAAAACGGTTCGATCAACGATGGCGCGGGGCGACAGAGCGGATCGCGACCATGGGTCGCTCCTGCAGGTGCGGCGCCGCGACGTTCTTCGCAGGAGCGGGCCCTGCTCGCGAAAGCCGCACGCCGGAACCCATGCAGGCCCGCGCGCGCTGATACCCTTCACCCTTTACCGAAATCCGCTCCGCCGTGTCCACGAAGACCTATATCGCCGCCGGTTCGGCACCGCTCGACGCCATCCGCCTGCGCGGCGTGCGGCAGAACAACCTGAAGAACATCGATGTCGATTTCCCGCTCGGCCGGCTGACGGTGGTGACCGGCGTATCCGGCTCGGGCAAGTCCTCGCTGGTGTTCGACACGCTGTACGCCGAAGGCCAGCGCCGCTACGTCGAAACCTTCTCGCCTTACGCTCGGCAGTTCCTCGACCGCATGGACGCGCCGCAGGTGGATTCGATTTCCGGCGTACCGCCGGCCATCGCCATCGACCAGACCAATCAGGTGCGCACCTCGCGCTCGACGGTCGGCACGATGACCGAGCTGAACGACCACCTGAAGCTGCTGTTCGCGCGTACCGCGACCCTGCACTGCCGCGGCTGCGGCCAGCCGGTGCATGAGGACTCGGGCGACGACATCGCAGCGCGCATCGTCGCGCGTGCTGCGCAGGCCGGCGATCCGCGGCTGGTGGTGACAGCCCCGGTCGTGGTACCCGACAACTTCAGCGACGCCGAAATCCAGGGCTGGCTGGAACGCCAGGGCTACACGCGCATCCACGCACGCGACGGCAGCACGCTGCATGTCGTGCAGGATCGCTTCCGCGCCGGCAACGCCGAAGGCGCGCGCGTCGCCGAGGCCGTCGAAGCAGCGCTGCGTCTGGGTCACGGCCGCATGCATGTGCAAGTGCTTGATGCCGACGGAGCCGTCAGCACGCGCTGGGCCTTTTCCGACACGCTGCACTGCGCCGACTGCGACATCACCTACACGCCGGCGCTGCCCGCACACTTCTCGTTCAATTCGCCGCTCGGCGCCTGCGAAACCTGTCGTGGCTTCGGCCGCATCATCGGCATCGACTTCGGACTGGTCGTGCCGGACGAGCGCAAGACGCTGGCCGGCGGTGCGATCAAGCCCTGGCAGACCGAGTCCTACAGCGAGTGCCAGACCGATCTGGAAAAACTGGCACCGAAACATGGCGTGCCGATGGACGTGCCCTTCAATGAGCTGTCGGCCGAGCACCGGCAGTGGGTGCTCGAAGGCGACCCGAAGTGGAAGAACTGGCAGAAGTCCTGGCCGGGCACCTGGTACGGCGTTCGTCATTTCTTCGAATGGCTGGAAACCAAGGCCTACAAGATGCACATCCGCGTGCTGCTGTCGCGCTACCGCGCCTACACGCCCTGCGCGGCGTGCGGCGGCAGCCGGCTCAAGCCCGACGCCGCACTGTGGAAGATCGAAGGCCACAGCATCCACGACCTGATGCAGTGGCCGGTCGCGCGGCTGCGCACGCTGATGGATGGCCTGCAGCTGCCGCCGCCGCTGGACAGCGCGACCGAAGAGCTGCTGGCCGAAATCCGCACCCGGCTGGGCTATCTGTGCACCGTCGGCCTGGCCTACCTGAACCTGGACCGCCAGTCGCGCACGCTGTCCGGCGGCGAGGTGCAGCGCATCAACCTGACCACCGCGCTCGGCACCTCGCTGGTCAACACCCTGTTCGTGCTCGACGAGCCGTCGATCGGACTGCACCCGCGCGACATGGAACGCGTGATCGGCGTGATGCAGCGACTCAAGGATGCCGGCAACACGCTGGTCGTGGTCGAGCACGATCCGCAGATCATGCGTCACGCCGACCGCCTGCTCGACATCGGTCCGGGGGCCGGCACGCGCGGCGGCGAAATCGTGTTCGACGGCCCGCCGGCCGCGCTGTCGAGCGCGCACTCTCTGACCGCCGACTACCTCGCCGGACGCCGCCAGGTCGATGCCGCACTCGGCACGCGCCGGCCGGTGGACGTGGATACGCCGCGCCTGACGCTGCGCGGCGCACGCGCACACAACCTCAAACATCTGGACGTCGCCATTCCTCTCGGCCATCTGGTCGCGGTGACCGGCGTGTCCGGCTCCGGCAAATCCACGCTGATCCAGGACGTGCTGTATCCGGCGCTGCTGAAGCACTTCGGCCGGCCGACCGAAAGCGCCGGCGAACACGCGGCACTCGACGGGCTGGAGCACATCGCCGACGTGGTGATGGTCGACCAGTCGCCGATCGGCAAGAGCGCGCGCTCGAACCCGGTCACCCATGTCGGCGCCTTCGACCCTGTGCGCGAACTGTTCGCGCTGCAGGCCGAGGCGAAGCAGCGCGGCTATACCGGCGGCACCTTCTCGTTCAATGCTGGCAAGGGCCGCTGCGCGACCTGCGGCGGCACCGGCTTCGAACACGTCGAGATGCAGTTCCTGTCCGACGTCTATCTGCGCTGCCCGGACTGCGACGGCACACGCTACCGCGCCGAAGTGCGCGAAATCGTGCTGGACGGCCACAGCATTTCCGACGTGCTGGCAATGACGGTGCGCGATGCGCTCGACTGGCTGTCCGAACTGGCCACCCACGAGCGCGCACTCAAGCGCCATGTCGACGCCGCGGTGAACGGCCTGCAGGCGCTGGTCGACGTCGGTCTCGACTACGTGACGCTGGGCCAGCCGGTGCCCACGCTGTCCGGCGGCGAAGCGCAGCGGCTCAAGCTCGCCGGCTTTCTGGCCGAGGCAGTGAGCACCCGCGCCGCGAAGAAGGGCCGGGCGGACGGCGGCAAGCTGTTCCTGCTCGACGAACCGACCACCGGCCTGCATTTCGACGACATCGCGCGCCTGCTCGGCGCCTTCGCCAAGCTGCTCGAC
>DATCUL010000380.1:0-10796 GCA_036567405.1 Methyloversatilis sp.
CTGATGCGGCAAGATCCGGACATCATCATGGTGGGCGAAATCCGCGACCTCGAAACGGCCGAGATGGCGATACAGGCCGCATTGACCGGTCATCTCGTTCTGTCGACGCTGCACACCAACGATGCACCATCGGCGATCACCCGGCTGCTGGATCTGGGTGTGCCCAGCTATCTGCTCAACGCAACGGTACTTGGTGTGATGGCGCAGCGCCTGGTACGTACGCTGTGCCCGCACTGCCGCAAACCGGCCACACCTCAGGAGACCGATCCGCAGGCCTGGGACGATCTGGTGGCACCGTGGAAGGCCAGCCGGCCGGAACGTTTCATGCAATCGGTCGGGTGCCTGGAATGCCGCATGACCGGCTATTCGGGGCGTATCGGCATCTATGAAATCCTGCTGATGTCGCCGGAAATCAAGAACATCGTGGCGGCCAGTGCCGATATCGCCATGCTGCGTGAGCAGGCCTACCGCGAAGGCATGTATCCGCTGCGCGTGTCAGGTGCACTGAAGATCGCACAGGGCGTGACCACGATGGAAGAGGTGATGAAGGTAGCGCCGCCCGCCTGAACCCGGGTCAGTAACCCGGATCGGGCGGCCAGCCTGCTCCGGCGAAAGGCGGCCGGCGGCCGACCAGTTCCTCAAGCAATGTCAGTTCCGCGTCAGTGTGGTTGGTGACACCGGCGGCGGTCATCATTTCACTGCCGGCCTTGTCGTGCAGCCACATCGGCTTGTCGTGATGCCGGGTATGAATGGTTTCGGTTTGTGCCGGATCGCCCGCACGTGCGATCACCGCATCGCCATAGCACAGGCAGAAGTAGGTCCTTTCCTCGCCGGCTTCTATATAGCAGCCGGTACCGCGGATCCCTATGGTGGCGGCCGGTGTTGCAATGCGGCGCTGGCCGCGCGCGAAAACCGACAGCAGGCGACCGGTGATAACCCGCATCAGATCGGCGGCTGTACTGCCGCCGAACGCGACATGTGAACTGCCGCGCTGCATGAACGCGTCACCGCCGATCACGTAGATGGCTTCGGCGCCGTTGCCGGTACGTATCGTATCGCCGGGCAGGACGTCCATGCCGAACTGCGCCGGTGCGCCATTGACCGTGACGTCGCCGTGAAAGCCGCGCAGGCCTGGACGGGCGTCGCGTGCCAGCGCTTCGCCGACCAGCCGGTTCAGTGCGAGCGGAGCTGCGGCGCTGCCGGCCAGCAGCGTGGTGAGCATGCGTCGTCTGTCCATTCCGCTTCCTTTTCTTGCTTGCTGCATGCGGCAACTTCCTGCCGGAGCAGTTGTTCAGTCCGTGCCGGAAAAGACCATATCGCCGGTGCGGATGAGGCCGCTTCGCAGGACGCGTGCCGTGATGCCGCCATGACCCCGCATTGCGTTGTAGCCACCACGGCCGAGATTGCTTTCCATGCGTGAGCATGGGTCGCAGGTGCCGGTGTACTCGAGCAATGCCTCGCCGACCCGGAACTGCTTGCCCTTGAATGCCAGCAGATCGATGCCGCTGATCACGAGGTTCCGGCGCACTTGCTCCGGCATTACGGCGCCAACACCGAGCAGACCGGCAACTGTATCAAGGTGTTCGGCCTGTATCAGCGTGACCTGACGCTTGCCGCCTGGGCTGGCGTAGTGGTCGCCCTCAAGGCCGAGTGCTTCGATGGCCTGCACGGCATCGAGCGGGCGCAGTGCCTTCTGGCGGATCGGGCGTATGCCGATCCAGGCAACCCGGCCCTGCCGGGCGAAGGTGTTGGTCAATGTCTGGATGGTGTCCATGCGGTGCGGGCGAAATTCGTCTGGGGGTGCATGCTACTTCAGGCAAACAGCCCATGCAGGTACCAGCGATGTGGTGGCGCGTGGTCGCGGTATATCCAGAGCCTTGCGTGGTTGCGGCCGACGGCGACGAAATAGTCGCGCAAGGCTTCCTTTCCGCATGGATCCGTGCTGCCGTCGCTGTCCCACCAGCCTGATTCGATGCGTTCCGGTCCCGAGATGAGTTGCACGGGACCGTCGTACCAGGGGCATCCATTGACCAGTTTCAGCAATTGCGGCGGGGATAGCAGCCACAGTGGCCGTTTTCCGGACGAATAGCCGGTCTCGGCGGCACCAGGTTCGCAGGCGCGCTGCGCACACTCCGGCCTATGGTCTGCCCGGGCGGACATCGTATATACGGCGTCACGCCCGAGCCGGGCACGGAGTTGCTCAAGCAGCGTGCTGCATGCTTCGCGGCGTCGGTCAGGGGAGGGCGTCTGCGGACCGAAGAGGTCGTCGCTGCGACCGGTCAGACTGATCCAGTCGGTAGCCTGCAGGCGTATGGCGCTGACGGCTTCGGGCAAGACGATGCGAGCAAGGTGTTCGCGAACCAGCAGGATCATGCGTCGCGCGTCGCGCGAGGGTGTGCCCAGCGTCAGTGCGAGCGGCGTTGCCGGATGGTGTTCATGCTCCAGCAGGAGCAGGCAGTGCTCGATGCCGGCGTGTGCTGCGGACAGCCGGCTGCAGCAGGCATTGAGCAGCCGGTTGGCGACAAACAGCAGCACGTCGGCATCATGGCGTGGCGCTGGTAATTCGAGCCTGCTGTCGAAATATCTGGGAGCTTTGAAATACGGGCGTGGATCGGGTTGTCGTCCAAGTGCCTGATCGATGAGCCGCCGGACCTCACTGGCGTCGCGCTGCGCCAGTCCGTTGCGCGGCAGCCGCATCACCTCGCCCACACTGCGCAGCCCGCTGTCTGCAAGCAGTGCCTTGATCCGTTCGCTGGCTTCCATCACGCGCAAAGGGAGTGCGGCCAGTGTGGCGCGCAGATCTTCGACATCGTCGACGCACTGGCCGGGGCTGGCCAATGCCAGCCAGCGTGCTGCACGCGGTGTCGGCGCGCAGGCGGTCAGTGCGTGAAAGCCGGCGCTGGCAAGATCCGTGCGCAGCCGGCACAGCAGCTGTTCGGTTCCGCCGAACAGGCGTGCGCTGCCGGCGATTTCGAGCAGCAGTCCATCTGCTTCGAGTACGACCTGCGGCGTGTAGCGCAGGGCGCATCCCGCTGCATCACGCAATGCGGCATGCTCGGCTTCCGTGGATTGCGTACGTACGAGGAGGGCAGGGGCTACTGCCAGTGCGTCGGCCAGACCCTGTCCTGGGCGCACGCCCTGAGCCAGTGCTGCCGCATCCAGCGCAACCAGCCGCTGCCTCGCCGCCACTGCCAGCGGAGCTTCGTGTTTCTGACTGCGGAACAGGGCCTGCAGCGGCCAGTCCGGGAAGAAAAGAGCCAGCCAGAGCATGCGCGTGCGATATCCATGTCCGGGGTGAGCTTCATGCGATCAGCGCCTGTGCCGGCGGCGCTCCGATGCGGGCGCCAGCCATCTGCTGCCGGACCGGGAAACCGGAGGAGGGCGAAAGTGAATCCTCCAGCGACAGATGCAGTGGGCGGCTGGCTGGACGGCCCCATCTCTTCAGTATGTCCAGACGCAGCACGCCGGGTGCGCCTGCCGACAGTTGCAGCCGCAGCGCGGCCGGCGAGGCAGTATGTGCGCTGTGTGCGGAGCGGAACAGCAGCAGCGGCATGGTGGTTTCGCGTACGGCCAGCTGGAGCCGGCGCAGCAGCGCTGTGTCGACGTGGTCCAGCCAGCCGACTACCGCCGTACAGGCATCCGAGCGCAGGGCCTGCCGGAGTGCCCATGCGCGCTCACCGGTGGTGCTTGCCCGGACGATGAGCAGACGCGGCGTCCGCAGCCCCGCGCTTGCCAGGGCCGGAATGCCAGGGATGTGCGGTGGCGCGACCCAGGCGATCCAGCCTTCGTTCTGGCTGCTGCGGACCAGCAGTGGCAACAGCAGTGACAACTCCCCATGTCCGCTGCAGTCGGTCAACAGTTCTGTCATTTCACCGGGGGGCCAGCCGCCGCCCGGCAGTTCTGTGTCGAGTGCGGCATGACCGGTCGGCACGCCCGGCGGGCAGGGGATGGCAGCTTCATCTGCTCGCCAAAGCGACGGATGAGGCAGTGGCGTCGGGGACAGGGTAGCCATCGCTTCAGACTGGACTGCCGTTGCGGATCAGGCCGACGACCACCCCTTCGATCACCAGTGTGTCGCGCTGCATGTCGACCACGATGGGACTGAAGTCCGGATTTTCGGGCAGCAGTTCCACCCGGGCACCCTGGCGGTTAAGGCGCTTGACCGTGACTTCATCACAGAGGCGGGCGACGATGATCTGGCCGTTGCGTGCTTCGGTCGTCGAATGGACGGCCAGCAGGTCGCCGTCGAGAATGCCTGCATCGCGCATGCTCTGCCCGCGGACGCGCAGCAGGTAATCCGCACGTGGAGAAAAAAGTGCCGGATCAACCTGGTAGCGACCTTGTACATGAGCGTCGGCCAGAATCGGACTGCCCGCAGCCACCCGCCCGATCAGCGGCATGCCCGGCTGTTCGGCCAGCCGTATGCCGCGGGCCCGCCCTTCGTCCAGAGTGATGACGCCTTTGCGGGCCAGTGCGCGCAGATGACTTTCGGCCGCGTTGGGGGAGCGAAAGCCGAAGGCCTGGGCGATTTCAGCCCGGGTGGGCGGACTGCCGCGTTCGCTGACGGCGTCCCGGATCAGTTGCAGGATCTGTTGCTGGCGTGCTGTCAGAGTGTCCGAAGGCATGTGCATGGAGACCGGAATTCGATAGCTGTATTTTTATACAGTTATCAGGGGCTCTGCAAGCGCAATCGGAAGAGCGTTGGTCAAATGTCGAAATTCGTTACACCGGGAATCAGGTGGGTAGCGTGAATTACCAGTAACTCAGCGGAGGGGTGTTTTTTTCAAGTCGTTGAATAATTGCATTATCTAGTCGAATGGTGTGTGCCGGAAATACTTCCGGACGAGGTGTGGCTAGGACTTAGGTCATGCTCTGCTGCGTCGGTTTTTTTGACAGTGTTGCACTGCAATGTGCTTTTGCCCGACCAACAGGCAACAAAAAAGCACCCGAAGGTGCTTTTCTGCTTCAACGCGGAAAATCTCAGCCCATGCGGCGCTTGGCCATGAGACCGATCATGCCCAGACCGGCGAGCATCATCATGTAGGTGTCGGCTTCCGGTACTGCCGTCACCGCAACTGCCAGATCCACATTCTTCTTCTCGATGAATGCGGCCGTCGGGAAAAACTCCGGGTTCGGCGAGTTGTAGGCTGCCAGGATGTTCTGGATCGAGAAGGTGGCCGACTTCGAAGCCACATCCAGCGCTACCAGCGCGGTGCCCGACCAGTTGCTGGTCGTGAAGTCGAAGTCGGCGTTTCCTACAAAACCGCCGGCAGCAATGCTGTTGGTGATGATCGGTGCGCCAGCCGTATCGAGGCTGCGACCACGCAGCTGACCGGCAACCTTGACGCCGGAGGTTGCGCCAAAGAAGAAGTAATCGCCCGCTTCGGCCAGCGATGCGCCGTTGATCAGGTAATTATCCTTGGCCGTCACGGTCAGCGCGAAGGTCGAGTTGGTCACCTTGATACCTTCACCGTAGCTCTGCGCGGTGAAGCCCGGGCTGCCGGAGGGTGCCCAGCTCAGGGTGTTGCCAACCAGCACCGGCGTGCCAAACAACCCGGTCAGGGCGTCGTCGTACGTCACATCAAAGAACGAACCGCTCAGCGTAACGCTGGCGGCCTGCGCGCCTGTGACGGCACACAGACTGCTCAAAGCAGCTACCAGTAAGGTTTTCTTCATTTCCGTGCCTTTCAGAAAAGAACAGATATCAGCAAAATTATTGCAAGAACGACGGCTCGTGCAGTCGGTGGAAGTCCTGATTTTTACAACTAAAGGTAGGACATCATTGCCGGACGCTTGTAATACGGGCTACCGCTCCCCCGGGTGTAAGGCTAGCAATTGTTATGCCCGGGTTTTTAATCTGTTACCTTTTGTTGAATTTTTATAAATTATTGATATTTAAAGTTGTTTTTTGTGGGGTGTACCAAGACTCTCATTTCAATATAGTGCGTCTGCCATGGTTTTGTGCATGACAGCGTCGACTTTATTTACAGTTTTTTTCACGCCTTCCCACAGGCTTCCCCCTGCTAGAATCCGCACCGTCATCCGGTAGTGTCGTCGCGCGCGAGTTGCGTGGATGGGAGGTACGCATGTTGAGTGCAGGACAACCCGCTCCGCTGTTCGAACTGCCCGATGCCGATCTCGAACTGTTCGATCTGCGCGAGCGGATGAATCGGCATCTGACAGTGCTCTATTTCTATGCCAAGGATGATGCACCAGGCTGCACCACCCAGGCGATCGAGTTCAGTGATCTCGACGCGGATTTCCGGCTCATTGACTGTGCCGTGATCGGGGTGAGCCGGGACGAATGTTTTACCCACGCAGATTTCCGTGACAAGCACGGTCTGACAGTCAGGTTGCTGTCGGACATCGACGGCGAGGTCAGCCGTCGTTACGGTGTGTGGCGCGAACGTGATGTCGACGGAACTGTGCGCTTGTGCATGACCCGCTCGACCTTCATCATCGACCGGAAAGGTGTCGTACGTTACGCGCAATATGGCGTGAATCCGCGCGGGCACGCCGGGGAAATCCTCGAGCACGTGCGCGCACTTCATACGAAAGGAATCAGGAATGCTCATCAGCAAGGACTCGGTCGTCACCCTCAAATACAGCGTGACCGATCCGGACGGTAATCTGGTTGACTCCGGTGCGGCGCCGCTGGCGTATCTGCACGGTGGTTATGGCGGCATCTTCCAGCCGATCGAAGAGGCGCTCGAAGGCCAGGCTGTCGGCTATGAGGTCATCGTGAAGCTGCAGCCGGAAGATGCTTTCGGCGAGTACGACGAGGAGTTGGTCGAAATCGAATCGCGTTCCAACTTTCCGGACAACATCGAAGTCGGCATGCAGTTCGAGCGCGTCAGCCCGGAAGGTGAAGAAGAAGGGCTCTACACGGTTACCGACATCACCGATGATCGTGTGGTGATCGACGGCAATCATCCGCTGGCCGGTACTGCACTGGTCTTTTCGTGCACCGTGTCCGAAATTCGCAAGGCATCGGCCGAAGAACTGACCCACGGCCACGTGCACGGCGAGCACGGCCACCAGCACTGAAGCATCTCCGGCCGGATCGCCTTGTGGTGGTCCGGCCTCTCAGAATTCCCAAAGCGTTTCCGTCCGGGAGCACCCATGTCGCGAGTGCTGGTGACCGGTGGTGCGGGCTATATCGGCTCGCACACCTGTATCGAGTTGATGGCGGCGGGCCACGAGGTGGTCGTTGTCGACAATCTGTGCAACAGCAAGGAAGAGTCGTTGCGCCGGGTGGCTCGCATCGCGGGGCAGCCGGTGGCTGCCTTCGTGCGTGCGGATGTGCGCGACAGGCAGGCGCTGCGGGCAGTCTTCTCGGCACATGCGATCGATGCGGTCATCCATTTTGCCGGGCTGAAAGCGGTCGGAGAGTCGGTGTCCATGCCGCTTTCCTACTACGACAACAATGTCGGCGGAACCGTTGCGCTGTGCGAAGTGATGGCGGAGCACGGCGTCAAGTCGCTGGCTTTCTCGTCTTCGGCCACGGTCTATGGCGACCCGGCATCGGTGCCGATCCGTGAGGACTTTCCGACTGGGCCGACCAATCCCTACGGTCGCTCGAAGTGGATGGTCGAATACGTGCTGCGGGATCTGTGCGCGGCTGATCCGGAATGGCGGGTGGCGCTGCTGCGTTACTTCAATCCCGTCGGGGCACATGAATCCGGCCTGATCGGTGAAGATCCGAACGGCATCCCGAACAATCTGATGCCCTTTGTCAGCCAGGTTGCAGTCGGCAAACTGGCGCAGTTGCGTGTGTTCGGCGGAGACTGGCCGACGCCTGACGGCACCGGTGTCCGCGACTACATTCATGTGCTTGATCTGGCGCAAGGGCATGTCCGTGCGATCGACTATCTTTCAGCGCATCCGGGCTTGCTGACGGTGAATCTGGGTACCGGACGTGGCTACAGCGTGCTTGATGTGGTGCGTGCATTCGAGTCGGCCAGCGGTCGCAGCGTGCCCTATCAGATAGTCGAACGCAGGCCCGGTGACATCGCCCAGTGATACGCCGACACTGAACACGCGAACCGCCTGCTGGGCTGGGTTGCGCGGCGGGATCTCGCACAGATGTGCGCCGATGCGTGGAACTGGCAGAGCAAAAACCCGCAGGGCTACGTCTGACAAACGTTTGTCCAGCGGAGTGAAAAGTCTTCGCGTGCTGCGATAGATGCGTGCCGGAATTTGGTGTTAGATCTCTCCGCGCCGCAGTCCTGCGGTTCCGACGACGTCGATACGGGAGGATTTTCATGCATCTTGAAGCCCTGTTCGAAAAAGCACGGTCAGTCACGGATGAAACCGGTGCCGCGGTTTTCCGTCAGTTGCTCGATGCGCTGGAGCATGATGCGCCATTCGATCTGCAGCAACTCGACCGCCTCTCCTACGCGGATTTCGATCTCGCGCTGAATGCGCTGAAGGAATGGCGTTCGCAGCGTTATGTCTGGCTGCGTGATCATGCTGTCGCCCAGCCGTGGCGAAGTCATCTGAGCTGATCTCCACGCTTCTGCTGCTGTCACGGTAGCGTGAAGGTGCTGTGATAGCCTGCGCGACATGCTTCGTCGCTCCCATTTTTCCCGTGGCTTCACGCTGATCGAACTGATGGTCGTGGTCGCCATCATCGGCATTCTGGCGTCGATGGCCATGCCGATGATCGAGCTGGCGCGCGTGCGCGCGGACGAGGCGGAGTTGCGCACCGCGCTGCGCCAGATACGTACCGGACTCGACGACTATCACAAAGCTTGGGACGAGGGGCGGATCGAGAAAAAGGTCGGTGCCAGCGGCTATCCGCCCAGCCTGGACGTGCTGGTCAACGGTGTGCGTGACATCAAGCAGCCGAACGATGTCAGGATCTACTTCCTGCGTCGCCTGCCACGCGACCCCTTCTTTCGCGACAAGACCACGCCGGCCGAACAGACCTGGGGGCTGCGCAGCTACGCCAGTCCGCCGGACGAACCGGCACCCGGTGCAGATGTTTTCGACGTGTACTCGCTGTCCGGCCGCACCGGCCTGAACGGCATTCCCTACCGGAACTGGTGAATGCGCAAACCTGTGTTGCGGCGTGGCTTCACGCTGATCGAGCTGCTGGTCGTGATGGCCATCATCGCCGTGCTGCTGACACTGGCTGCACCGCGCTATTTCGAACATCTCGAACGTTCGCGCGAGGCGACGCTCAGGCAGACGCTGGCGATCACGCGCGACGCCATCGACAAGTTCCGCGGTGACCGCGGTGTCTATCCGCAGAGCCTGCAGGAACTGGTCGAGCGCCAGTATCTGCGCAAGTTGCCATTCGATCCGGTTACCGACAGCGCTGAAACCTGGATCATCGTTCCGCCACGTGACACGGCGACCGAAAATGGCGTGGCAGACCTGAAGAGCGGCGCCGAGGGGCCGTCGCGGGACGGCACGCCCTACGCCGACTTCTGAGCTCATGCGTGTACCGGTTCGCCAGCGCGGTTTTTCGTACCTGCTGCTGCTGTTTGCAGTGGCGGCGCTCGGTATTGCCAGCGCCGCCACGTCGCTGATGTGGAGCACGCTGTCGCAGACCGAGCGCGAACGCGAACTGCTTTTCATCGGTGGTGAGTTCTCGCGCGCCCTGCAGCGCTATTACGACGCTTCACCCGTCGAACCCAAGCGCTATCCGGCCACGCTGCAGGAACTGCTCGAAGATCGGCGGCAGCAGGGCGTGCAGCGGCATCTGCGCAAGATCTACTTCGATCCGATGACGCGCAGTCAGGATTGGGGGCTGGTCATCAGCGGCGGCCAGATACGGGCGGTGTACAGCCGGTCCGAAAAGCTTGCGCGCATCCGCGTCCTGCCGGCCTGGGTGGATGCGACCGGAGACAAGATTCCTGACGCACTGAAAGTACCGTCGACCGGGCAGGGGGCTACGTCAGCGAAAGTGAAAGGCGCGCAGCTTGCTCCGGATGGAAAGCCGGCCGAATTGAGGCATGCAGACTGGCTTTTCGTGCCGGTTGCGACGGTACCGGCTGCGCCGCCGGAATCGCCCGAAGGCAGTCCGGCAGTGTTGCAGGCCGAACGTCTTCGTTCCGGAGACGGTACCGAGCCAGCCGACGTCGTTCCGGTTCAGTAAGACCGGCGGTTGAATTACAGCAGCCAGGCGGCCAGTGCGATACCCAGCATCACGAAGGCGATTGCCACTTTGGCGACTGCGGCGAACAGCATGCCCAGCCAGGTGGCCAGGCCAACGCGTGCGGCCTGAAATGCGTCGCGGCGCGCGAGGTATTCGCCGATTGCCGCACCGGCCAGCGGAGCGAACATCAGACCGATCAGGCCACCGAACAGTCCCAGTACCGTGCCGATGGCGGCACCGGCCAGCGCCAGCGTACTGGCACCGACCCGCTGGGCACCGACAACGCTGGCCGCAAGTTCGATCAGCAGTGACAGACCCGTGAGCGCAGCCAGCAGACCCAGCGTGATGCCGCCGATGTGCGTGAATCCGTCCAGCCAGGCGGCCATCAACAGTCCGCCGAATATGAGGGGGATGCCGGGCAAGGCAGGCAGTATCACGCCGACCAGGCCGATCAGCACGAGCAGGATGGCGATTGCCATCATCAGCATGCTGGTCAGGCTCATTCCGCGAAGGCGGCAACCGCTTCGTCGACCACGGCCAGCAGGTTGTGCGTTCGGGCATGTACCGCACGTAGTCGGCAGGCGTCGTTGCCGTTTCCGGAAATCATTTCCCGCAGCGAATCCAGCGCTTGCGTGGAGCCGAGGCGCCGGGCGTGGGGGGCAAGACGCACAAGCGTGGCATCGATGTCGTC
>DATCUL010000381.1:0-2621 GCA_036567405.1 Methyloversatilis sp.
CAGGCGGCGCACCAGACCGACGATGCGGTGATGATCACCTGTGCCGGCGGACTGATCGAGTACGTCAATCCCGCGTTCGAGCGCAGTACCGGCTACCGGGCGGACGAAGTGCTCGGCCGCTCGCCGGGCATGCTCAAGTCCGGTCGGCACAGCGCGAAGTTCTATGCCGCGCTGTGGGACACGATCAACGGCGGTGATGTCTTCCGCGCGGTATTCACGAACCGGCGCAAGAACGGCGAGCTGTATTTCGAAGAGAAGACCATCAGTCCGATCCGCGACGATCGGCAGCGGATCAGCCATTTCGTGGCGACGTCCAAGGACGTGAGCGAACGCATCCGGGCGCACGACCAGCTCGAATATCTGGCCAATATGGACACGCTGACCGATCTGCCGAACCGTCGCCTGTTCATGGACCGCCTGACGCAGGCGATGCAGCGTGCCACGCGGCTGGACCGGCAACTGGCGGTGCTGTTCATCGATCTCGACCGCTTCAAGGTGATCAACGACACGCTGGGCCACCGTGTCGGCGACCAGTTGCTGACAGAGGTGGCCAGACGCCTGCGCACCTGCGTACGCACCTCCGACACCGTGGCAAGGCTGGGTGGCGACGAATTCACGATACTGCTCGAAGACGTTGCCAGCCGGCAGGCGGTCGGCCAGATCGCCGACACGATGCTGGCGACGCTCGGCCAGGGCATACGGATCGAAGACAGGACGTTCTTCGTCAGCGCCAGCGCGGGCATTGCGTTCTTCCCCGATGATGCGCAGTCGATCGATGAGTTGCTCAGCCGGGCCGATCTGTCGATGTACCAGGCCAAATCGGCCGGCCGCAATACCAGCCGCTTTTACGAGCGGCGCATGGATCTGCATGCGCACAGCGACTTTTCGGCGGAAATCGCGCTGCACGGTGCGCTGGAGCGACGCGAGTTCTTTCTCGTCTATCAGCCCATCGTCGATGCCGTGTCGGGGCGCGTACATGCGCTTGAGGCACTGCTGCGCTGGAACAGCCCGGATCTGGGCGTGATCGCCCCCGACCGTTTCATACCGATACTCGAGGAAACCGGCCTGATCGTTCCGGTCAGCCGCTGGTCGCTGCGCGAGGCGCTGGCCGAGGTCAGGCGCATGCAGCAGTCCTGGCCGGACGTGAAACTCGCCTTCAATCTGTCCGGCCGCCAGCTGCGGGACGACGATCTGGTGGCTGACATCTCCTCGGCGCTGGCTGAAACAGGATTCGATCCGCGCATGCTCGAACTCGAAATCACCGAGAGCATGCTGATGGAAGACCTGCCGCGCACCAGCGAAATCATGGTGGCGCTCGACGCGATGGGTGTCAGTCTCGCCATCGACGATTTCGGCACCGGCTATTCGTCGCTCGCCTATCTGATGCGCTTCAGCGTGCGTACGCTCAAGATCGACCGCAGCTTCGTGCGCGAACTCGATGGTGGCACCGATGCGGCAACCATCGTGCGCGCCATCCTGTCGCTGGCCGGCAGCATGGGGCTGGAGATCGTCGCCGAAGGCGTCGAAACCGACAGTCAGTTCGCCCATCTGCGCGAACTGGGCTGCCATCGTCTGCAGGGCTATCTGTTCGGTCGTCCGGCGACTGCGGGCGACCTGCTGCACCTGCCGTGTTTCAGGCAGAACCTTGCGGACGCGGGTGCGGTGGCGGGCTGACAGCCGTCGCACGCCTTGTCCTCCCACCGTCGCGGCAGGCCGCCTTCCGATCAATCAGCCTGGCACGGGACATCCCGGCCCGCACGGCCCTTCCGCTTTGCTACATCGCACCACTCAATGGAGCCGATACCCATGCAGACGAGCAATGCCGTGACCGATATCGAAACCCTGTTGCCGGAGGGACAGTTCATCTACTCGCGCACCGATCTGAAGAGCCTGATCGTCGAGGCCAACGACGCGTTCGCGGACATCAGCGCCTATCGGCGCGAGGACATGCTGGGCCGGCCGCACAGCATGGTCCGCCATCCCGACATGCCGGCCGAGGCCTTTGCCGACATGTGGCGAGATCTGAAGGCGGGTCGCCCATGGCGCGGACTGGTGAAGAACCGGCGCAGCGACGGCGGTTTCTACTGGGTGGTGGCCAATGCGTCGCCGGTGCGTGAACAGGGACGGATCGTCGGTTACCAGTCGGTGCGGTCGCGACCGTCGCGCGAGGAAGTCGCGGCGGCGGAAGCCGCCTACCGCCGTATCCGGGAGGGCGACCGCTCGATCCGGATCGAACATGGCCGCATCGTGCCGGCGCGGCGCTCGCTGGCGACGCGGTTCGGCCTGGCGTCGGTCCAGCTGAACGGTGCGGCCGCACTGCTGCTGTTGCTGGCGGCGGCGTCGGTGTTCCAGTTCTTCGCCGGCTCGCCGCTGCTGTCCGCCGTCATGCTCGGTGTCGGGGTACTGGGTCTGCTGTGGGGGCTTAATTTCGTCTTCCGTTTCGTGCAGCGACTCGACGCGGATACCGCGTCATTGCGCGCCTATCTCGAACATCTGCTGACCACCGGTGATCTGCGCCACCGTTTCACGATCGCCGGGCAGGACCGGCTGGCCGACATCGGCTGTGCCATCGACCGCTTCGTGTCGTCGGTGCAGGCAACCGTGCAGGGCATGGGGGATAC
>DATCUL010000382.1:0-4049 GCA_036567405.1 Methyloversatilis sp.
GCCGTCGCGGTGGTCGTCGTGAACGTGGCGAGCGCCGTCCGGACGCAGTCGAAGGGGGCGCCATCAATGATGTCGCCGCAGTCGAAGGCGACATCGCCGTAACCAGCGCGGCCGCCAACGAGGCACCTGTTCAGCCCTTCATGGCTGCGGCGCCGTCCGAAACCGAAGTCAGCACATCGCCGGAAACCGTCGAGGCAGTCGCCGACGCGGGTACGCCGGCCGTGGTGGTGGACGCCGTCGTGCAGACAGCGGAAGCTGTGGTCGCGGAAGCTGCAGTCGTCGAGGCAGCGGCCGAACCGCTCGCCGTCATACCGGTGCAGACCGCACAGCCGGTCGCCGAGGTGGTCGCGACCGTCGCGACTGTCGTCGAGACGCCGGAACCGTTGGCCGTCGAACCGGAAGCCCGGCCGGAAGCAGCTGTGGCAAACGCGGCACCGCTGAGCGACAGCAGTGAGTCCACGCTGGTACGCGCGATGGAAAGTTTCGGCTCGGCGGCCCCGGCGCCCGTTCAGGCCGCACCGGCACCGTCAGCCGCGCCGGCCGCAGACATGCAGAGCACGCTGGCCAGCAGTGGCCTGGTGCTGGTCGAGACGCAGGCCGCCCTGATCGCCGACAGCGTGCCTGTCGTCAGCGAGCAGCCGCAAGTCGGCCGTCGCCGCCGCCAGGCACCGGTGATCAGCAACGAACCGATGCAGCAGGTGGAAACGCGCGGCGAGTGATCGTCGTCAAGCAGCAATGAAAAGGGCCCGGTTCACGCCGGGCTCTTTTCATTTCCGTGCCGCAATTCCGGCGCCATTCCCGGCACCATTTCTGTTGATCGTGCCGACAGACCGAATCCACTCGCCGCCGTCAGCCGCCGTTCTGCTAACCCAGACGCTGTTTCAGATCGTTCACCAGCCCGTCTGCGGCATCCTCGATCAGATCGAACACGCGTTCGAAACCCGCCGGCCCACCATAGTAGGGGTCGGGCACCTCGTCCTCGTCGAAGCGTTCGGCGTGCTGCAGGAACAGGGCCAGCTTGTGACGCAATTCGTCCGGACAGCTGCGCTCGAGATTGCGCAGATTGTCTCGGTCCATCGCATAGATCAGGTCGTACTGCAGGAAGTCGTCGGCGCTGACGCGACGGGCGCGGATGCGGGACAGGTCGACGCCGCGCGCGGCGGCCACTTCCTGCGCCCGCTTGTCGGGACGGCTGCCCGTGTGATGGGCGTGGGTGCCGGCCGACGCGACATCGACCCGCCCGCCCAGTCCGGCCGCCTCCAGCCGCGCACGCACGACCCCTTCGGCGGTCGGCGAACGGCAGATGTTGCCCATGCAGCAGAACAGGATGCGCATGTCAGCGTTCCGGGAAGCGCGCGGCGGCCGGCGCATCCATCGTTCAAGCACAGCCGCCGCCCGCAGCGATATCCAGGCGCACCGGTATGCCGCCGACGGCGTCTTCGTCCACCCAGGAGCGCACCGGCAGATCCGGCGGATCGAAGGCGGTATCGCCCTCATCGACCACGCTGCCCGGTTTCAGGCCGGCGAAGTCGAAAAGCTTCGAATCAGAAAGATGCGACGGCACGACGTTGCGCATCGACGTTGCCATCGATTCGATGCGCCCCGGATACAGTCGCGCCCACTCCTGCAGCATCGCCTTGACCTGCTTGCGCTGCGCGTTCTCCTGCGAGCCGCACAAATTGCACGGAATGATCGGATAGGCCATCACGCGGGCAAAGCGCTCGATGTCGCGTTCGGTGCAGTAGGCCAGCGGACGGATGACGATGTGCCGGCCGTCGTCGCTGACCAGCTTGGGCGGCATCGACTTGATCTTGCCGCCGAAGAACATGTTGAGGAACAGCGTCTCCAGCAGGTCGTCGCGATGGTGGCCGAGCGCGATCTTGGTCGCGCCCAGTTCGCTGGCCACCCGGTAGATGATGCCGCGGCGCAGCCGCGAACACAGTCCGCAGGTGGTCTTGCCTTCGGGAATCTTGTCCTTGACGATCGAATACGTATCTTCGGTTTCGATGCGGTACTCGACGCCGATCGACTTGAAGTACTCCGGCAGCACGTGATCCGGAAACCCCGGCTGCTTCTGGTCCAGATTGAAGGCGATCAGGCGGAAATTCACCGGTGCGCGCTCCTTCAGGCCGCGCAGCAGCTCAAGCATCGTGTACGAATCCTTGCCGCCGGACATGCACACCATGATCACGTCGCCGTCCTCGATCATCGAGTAGTCGGCGATCGCCTGCCCGGTCGCGCGCTCCAGGCGCTTGCGGAATTTCAGGAAGGTGTTGGACAGGGGTTCTGCGGCGGACGGCGAGGACGACAATACCTGCGACATGGGGCTCAGGCGCGACGTGCGCGCACGGGATCGGAAGCCCGGATTATAGCCGGCCGGCCCGCTGCCCGCCCCGTGACAACCTGCCCGCCGCGGACACCGCGCATGTACCCGGAGCGGCCAGGCACGAAACCATCGATCACGCCCGCATGCGCCGTTCGCATAGAATCCGCCTGCCACCTCGACATCGCCGCCGGCCATCAATGTTCAGAACCGCCTGTCTTCTCGTCTTCCTGCTGCTCGCCCGGACGGCCGGCGCGCAGGCCATATCGGCCCCCTCGTTCGAACGCATCCCCGACACCTCGCGCATCGTGCTGATGCCGCTGGACGTCGAACTGTTCTCGATCAGCGCCGGCGGCGTGCCGGAACCGCAGGCGCAATGGACCAGCCAGGCGTCGGAACATCTGCGCGCATCGCTGCAGAGACGCGAATCGGCGATGGGAAACGATCTGGCGGAAGCCGACCGGAACGATCCCGCAGTGACGACGCTCAATCATCTGCACGGTGCGGTGGCCAGCGCGATCGCGCTGCATCACTACACCCCGGCCTACGAACTGCCGACCAAGAAGAAGCAGCTCGCCTGGCACATCGGTGCCGACACCGCGCCGCTGCGCACCAGGACCGGCGCCGACTACGCGCTGTTCCTGTTCATTCGCGACAGCTACGCCACGAACGAGCGCAAGGCGGCCATCGTGCTCGGTGCCCTGCTCGGTGTCGGCATGGGCGGCGGCATCCAGGTCGGCTATGCGTCGCTGGTCGACCTCCGGAGTGGCGAGGTCGTGTGGTTCAACCGCCTGCTGCGCGGTACCGGCGACCTGCGCGAAGAAGGGCCGGCGGAAGAGACGATCGATGCGCTGCTGGATCAGTTCCCGCGCTGACATGCGCCGTCGCGGCCTCATCTGCGGCATTGGCGCGGGCGCACTGGCGGCCCTGCTGCCGACAGGCGTGCGTGGCGAATTCGCGTCCCCCCCCCGCTTCGAGCGCCCGGACATCGACAGCGACGAAGGCGGCCTGTGGGCGCTGATGGACCGCGAGGAAGAACGACTGCGGCAGTCGCGCTTCCTGTTCGGCGACGCGACGCTGCAGCGCTACGTGTCCGATGTCGCCTGCCGGCTGGCCGGCGAGCACTGCCCCGACATGCGGGTCTACCTTTTGCGCACGCCCTACTTCAACGCCAGCATGGCACCCAACGGCATGATGCAGGTATGGAGCGGGCTGCTGCTGCGCGCGGCCAACGAAGCCCAGCTGGCGGCCGTGCTCGCGCACGAGATCGGTCACTATCTGAAGCGCCACAGCCTCGAGCGGCTGCGCGACACGCGCTCGAAGTCCGCGCTGGCGCAGTTTCTCGGCATGGCCTTCGGCGTCGCCGGCGCCGGTTCGGTCGGCCAGATCGCACAGCTGGGCGTGATGGCCAGCCTGTTTTCGTTCAGCCGCGACAACGAGCGCGAAGCGGACGCCATCGGCCTGGAACTGATGTACCGCGCCGGCTACGACCCGGCCGAGGCATCGAAGGTGTGGGCGCAGCTGATCGACGAAAACGCGGGCGAAGACAGCGGAGGTACCCTGCTGTTCGCGACACACCCGGCAGCCGACGAACGCCGGCGGACGCTCGCGGCGGCTGCCGGGCAG
This sequence comes from Methyloversatilis sp., assembly GCA_036567405.1. Classification (GTDB taxonomy): domain Bacteria; phylum Pseudomonadota; class Gammaproteobacteria; order Burkholderiales; family Rhodocyclaceae; genus Methyloversatilis. The sequence goes on from DATCUL010000382.1 coordinate 3,950, forward strand.
CTCAAGACGGCCGGCGCCACAGGCGAGGCATACGCCGAACGCTACCGCACGCACATCGCACCGTTCCGTCTGGCGATGCTGCAGGACGAACTGCGCCGCC
>DATCUL010000383.1:0-2578 GCA_036567405.1 Methyloversatilis sp.
GCCGGCGATGCGCCGCCGAAGCACGCCTGGATACTGGGCGCCGGCCTGCTGCACGACGTGCCGCTCGACGCACTGCTGGCACTGTTCGAGCGCATCGATCTGGTCGATGTCGCCTTCTCGCCGACAGCGCGTGCGGCCGCACGTGCACATCCGAATCGCGTGGCCTGCGTCACGCTGGACGTGACCGGCGTGCTCGATGACCTCAAGCGCGACCCGGCGCTGGCCGCACCGGAACCGCCGCCCGGCACTTGGGTGGCCTCGGTCAACATCCTGAGCCAGCTGCCGCTGCTGCCGTGCATGGCGCTGCTGGCCGCCGGCATGCCGGACGCGGAAGTAGAGCGCTACGGCCAGGCATTGCAGCAGGCGCATGTCGCACTGCTCGGCCGAGCCCGGCACGCCTGCCTGATCATCGAATACGCACAGACGCAGGCCGCCGGACCGGACGAAGCACTGCTGCCGGCACTGCCGGAACAGCTGACCAGACTGGGCTGGTCCCGGCACGCCGCATGGCACTGGCCACTGAATCCGGCCGGCGAAACCCCCGTGCCTGAAGGCCGGTCGATGCAAGCCTGGATGCGCTGATCAACGGCTAGATCGCGAGCATGGCTCGCTCCCACAGGGGCGTCGCGGAATTGCGTGAGGGCGCGGGTTTCCGTAGGAGCGACCCATGGTCGCAATGCGGCCGTGGATCGGCGGTTGGCGCGGTTTTGGCGTGGGGAATCGCAAGCAGGGCTCGCTCCTACAGAGGCAGCGCTGCGATCTGGCGTTCGGGTGGCGGTTTTGTCGGAGCGAGCCACGCTCGCGATCCGCCACGCTGCACCGGCGCATTCAGTCCGCCAGCACGCGCGCAAACAGGCCGCGCAGCGGCGGCATCGCAGCATCTGCCCCCGCCATCTGCGCCCGCACGATGGCGCCTTCGACCACCAGCATCAGCTCTGTCGCGCGCACTTCCGGACGCGTCAAACCCGCGTCACGGCACCGCTGCTCGAGTCGCGCCGCCAGCGCCCGCACATGCGCCACCGCCATCGGCGGTGCATCCGCACCCGCCTCGGCATGGCAGTTGATGAAGGCGCAACCGCGAAACCATGGCGAGCGGAACCACCCCTCCAGCGCATCCGGCAACGCAGCCAGCCAGGCGCGCGCATCCGGCGCATCGCGCAGGCTGTCCTCCAGCCAGCCGTTCCAGCGCTCGTGACGCAGCGCCAGACAAGCGTCCACCAGCGCCTGCTTGGATGGAAAGTGGCGGTAGAAGGACATCTTGGCCACACCCGACTCGGCGATGATGCGATCGATGCCGGTGGCACGCAGGCCGTCGCGGTAGAACAGCCGGTAGGCGGTCTCCAGCACGCGGGTGCGCGCGTCCTGCTCGGGTTGCGGGCCGGGGCCGGCGAGGTCATCCAGAGTCGTCGTCATGGCGCCATGTTGACAGACAGATCTGTCTTGCTCAAGATGTAGACAGATCTGTATCACTCCGTTCAACGATCTCCGGAGCCTGCCATGACCGACCAGACCCGCCCGCCCCTGCCGCCGTTCACCCCGGAAAGCGCCGCACTGAAGGTGCGCGCCGCCGAAGACGGCTGGAACAGCCGCGATCCGCAGCGAGTGTCACTCGCCTACACCGAGGACAGCCGGTGGCGCAACCGCTCGGAATTCCTCAGCGGGCGCGCCGACATCGTCGCCTTCCTGACCCGCAAGTGGGCGAAGGAACACGAGTACCGCCTGATCAAGGAACTGTGGTGCACCGCCGGCAACCGCATTGCGGTGCGCTTCGCCTACGAGTGGCACGACGACGCGGGCAACTGGTTCCGTTCCTACGGCAACGAGAACTGGGAATTCGACGCGCGCGGACTGATGGCGCACCGTCATGCCAGCATCAACGACCTCGCGATCACCGAGGCGGATCGCCTGTTCCGCTGGCCACAGGGCCGCCGGCCGGACGATCATCCCGGCCTGAGCGAACTCGGACTGTGAACGTCCTTGCATTGCCGCCATTGACCTCGGCCCGATAGCGCCGGCACTCTTCGCCAACCATACTGTGCCCCGCCACAACCCCGACAACTTCGCGAGTCCCGTCATGTCCAGCAAACTGTTCGAGCCCGTCTCGCTCGATTCCCTGCAGCTTGCCAACCGCATCGTGATCGCGCCGATGTGCCAGTACTCGGCGCAGGACGGCAGCGCCACCGACTGGCACCTGATGCACCTGGGCCAGATGGCGCTGTCCGGCGCCGGCCTGCTGATCATCGAAGCCACCGCGGTCGAGCCGGAAGGACGGATTTCCGCCGCCGACCTCGGCCTGTGGTCCGACGCGAACGAAGCGGCGCTGCGCCGGGTACTCGACGCGGTGCGCGCTCATTCGACGATGCCGATCGCCATCCAGCTCGGTCACGCCGGGCGCAAGGCGTCGGTGGCGCGGCCATGGGAAGGCGGCGAACAGATCGCACCGACAGCCGGCGGCTGGCAGACCGTCGCCCCGTCCGCCCTGCCCCACGCGCCCGGCGAACACCCGCCGCAGGCACTCGACGCCGACGGTCTGCGGCGCATCCGCGACGCCTTTGTCGCGTCCGCCCGGCGTTCAGAC
>DATCUL010000384.1:0-2106 GCA_036567405.1 Methyloversatilis sp.
GTTGCGCCGCGCCGGGCGCGAGATCGTCGGCGTCGCGACGCTGACGATCTCGCGCCCGGCGCGGCGCAACGCCTACACCACGGCGATGATGCAGGCACTGAAGACGGCGGTCGAAGGCTCGCTGGCCGACCCGGCCTGCCAGGTGCTGGTGCTGCGCGGCGACGGTGCGAGTTTCAGTGCCGGCGGCGATGTGCACGAATTTGCGCAGAGCCTGCATCTGGACGCGCCGGCACGGCTGGCGTCCTTCGAATCGCTGGTAACCCGCTGGGTGAATCCGGTGATCCTCGCGCTGCGCGCCGCGCATCAGCCGGTGATCGCGGCCGTGCGCGGCGACTGCGTGGGCTACGGTTTTTCGCTGATGCTGGCGTCCGACCTCGCGATCGCGGCGGACGACGCGGTATTCAGCACCGCCGGCATCGGTCTGGCGCAGCCGGGCGCGGGCGGACAGTCGGCCTTCCTGGTGCGCGCACTGGGCGAGCGCCGGGCACGCGAACTGATGTGGAGCGGCCGCCGTTTCCACGCGGACGAAGCGAAATCGCTCGGCCTGATCGAACGCGTGGTGCCGGTGGACGACTTCGATGCAGCAGTCGAGGCCGAAATCGCCCGCCTCGCCCGCGGCCCGCGTCATGCCTACGGCGAAATCAAGCGCCTGCTGACCGCATCCGCCGAGGCGGCAACCGGCCGCCCTCTGGCTGATCAGCTGGCGGCCGAAGCAGCGGCCTTCGGCCGTTGCGCCGCCACCAGGGACTTCGCCGAAGCAGTCGAGTCCTTCATCGCCCGGCGCAAGCCGCAGTTCGGCAGGTAATCGGAGGCGATGCACCTGCCGAATGCCGGACTGCAACGAAGCGCCTGTATATTGCACGCCGTCAGGCGCTGATAACTGGCCAGGCAGATCGCTCCCGCCCTCATTGCACCCGGTATTCCCGATGTTCCAGACAGTCCTTCGTGCAACCGCATCTCTTCTGCCCTTGCTGCTGGCCGCCTGCACGATGTTCGGCGACAAGCCGGACAAGAAGGAGCAGGAAGGCATCGTCGTGTTTTCCGTGTCGCACGACCTGAACGGCGGGCCGCGCGACCAGGCCATCATCTATCTTGATGGCGCCGTACCCGGCGGACCGGAAGGAACGAACTTCCTGTCGTCCGAGCGCAACTTCCTCGATGAAGTGCGGGAGAGCGACTTCGGCAACGCAGTCGGCTATGTGCACGTGGTGACGCTCCCGCCCGGTCGGCACAGCTTCACCCTCTGGCAGATCCTGAACGGAGCGGGTCAGCGCGTATCGCCGGAACAACCGCCGCAAGCGCTCGACTTCACGGTGCAGCCCGGCCGCGTGACCTACCTCGGCGCCTTCCATGCCGAACTCGTGCGTGGCAAGAACGCGTTCGGCACCGTCGTCACCCGTGGCGGGCGGCTGATCGTGCGCGACGAGCGCGAACGCGACATGGCCGTCCTGCTGGCGCGCCATCCCGACTACGCCGACAGGATCATCCGGCAGCCGCTGCCGGCCGGACCGTGGAGCGCCGGTGCGGTTGAACCGGCACGCTGATCCGGCTGTCCGGATCGACGCCCGCCACATGCCTTGACGAAGGACTGACCGATGAAGCGCCTTGCCCGCTGCCTGACCCTGCTGCTCGCGGCCAACCTGCCCGCCTACGCGGTCACCAAGGACGTACCGCCTCCACCCGGCCCCATCGTCGGCAAATGGACGTGGACGCGCGCCGAAAACAACTGCACCGAGGTCTACGACTATCGCGCGGACGGCACGCTGCTGGTCGTCAGCGGGGAAGAGGAATCCAGCAGCACCTACCGCCTGTCGGCACGGCCGGACGCCGGAGGCTTCCACGAACTGAAGGGGCAGCCAATGCGCACCAACGGCCGGCAGGACTGCTCGGACAGCCCGCCGACCGGCGAGCTCTCGCCCTACACGGTCTACGTCATCTTCCACACGCGCGAACCGAAGATGCTGGTCTGCCAGACACCGGCTCTGGATCAGTGCTTCGGCCCGCTGCGCCGGATCGATCCATGACCGCTTCCCCGTCACAGGCCGCCGGCGCTGTCGCATGGTCGTCCGCATCGTAAGGCTGGGCAGCGAACGCGCAGCCGACGAG
>DATCUL010000385.1:0-1835 GCA_036567405.1 Methyloversatilis sp.
CGCCGCACCTCGCGCCCTTCCTGCCCGACCACCCGGTGGTGCAGGGCGTCAATCCGGTCGCCGGACCGGACGGCACGATAGGTGCGGTGTCGGCAGCGCCCTGGGGATCGGCCAGCATCCTGCCCATCGTATGGGCCTACATCGCGCTGATGGGCGCGGCCGGACTCAAGCGCGCGACCCAGGTGGCCATCCTGAACGCCAACTACATCGCGCAGCGGCTCGATCCGCACTACCCGGTGCTGTACAGCGGCAAGCACGGCCGGGTGGCGCACGAGTGCATCATCGACCTGCGACCGATCAAGGACGCCTGCGGAATTTCGGTCGAGGACGTCGCCAAGCGGCTGATGGACTACGGTTTCCACGCGCCGACCATCTCCTTCCCGGTGCCGGGCACGATGATGATCGAGCCGACCGAGAGCGAGAACCGCGCCGAGATCGACCGCTTCTGCGACGCGATGATCCGCATCCGCGCCGAAATCGCCGAAGTCGAGGCCGGCCGGGCGGATCGCGACAACAATCTGCTCAAGCATGCGCCGCACACGCACGAACTGCTGATCGCCGACGCATGGACACGGCCCTACGGCCGGCGCCAGGCCTTCTTCCCGGCGCCGTCGGTCGACCGCGACAAGTACTGGCCGCCAGTGGCGCGCGTCGACAACGTCGCCGGCGACCGTCATCTGGTGTGCACCTGCCCGCCGCTGTCGGAGTACGAAGTGCAGCCGTAAGCCGGCGTTACAGGAAGATTGCAAATTTGTGTGTCGCAATTTTCCTGTAACGCCCGGGAAATCTCATCCGGATCTCATGCGGCCATGCCGGCCACGTTTCTGGCATGGCTGCTCGCTCACCTACCGGATGGATTTCCACAATGAATAAAAAAATTCTTTCTGCCGCGCTTGCGTCCGCCTTCGCCCTGACGCTTGCCGCGACCCCGGCCTCCGCTGCCAGTCTGATCGATGGCGCCACGAAGGCATGGACCTACTCGCACACTGGCGGCGGCTTCCTCTCGGAAATCGTCACCTTCGACAGCGCGACCCGGACGCTGTGGGTGGCGGGTGTTACCGGTGTGGACGTGCTCGATGCCGCGACCGGGAGCTTCCTGCAGCGCATCGACGTCACGCCCTTCGGTGCCATCAACAGCGTGTCGATCAGCAACGGCATTGCCGCCTTCGCCATCGAGAACACGGTCGACCGCACTGCACCCGGCGTGGTGAAACTGTTCGACACCACGACCCGCTCGCTCGCCAGCGGCACGAACACGATCTCCGTCGGCGCGCTGCCCGACATGCTCACCTTCACCAAGGATGGCAGCAAGCTGCTTGTCGCCAACGAAGCCACGCCGAACGTCTATGGCAGTCGCATCGGTACCACCGTGCCTCGCATCTATGGCGCTTCGCCGAACGATCCGGTCGGCAGCGTGAGCATCATCGACATGAATACCCGCAGTGTCACCTCGACCGCCACGCTGGCCGGCGTCGCACAGAGCGGCAGCCACATCCGCACCAACACCGGCATGGATTTCGAGCCCGAGTACATTTCCGTCAACGCTGCCGGCACCAAGGCCTACGTGTCACTGCAGGAAGCCAACGCCATGGGCGTGCTGAACCTGCAGAGCGGCCAGTTCGAGAAGGTGATCGGTCTGGGCGCCAAGGACTTCAGCCAGCCGGGCAACCGCATCGATCCGCTGAACAATGGCAACAAGACGGGAACGAGCGGCTACGACCTGATTTCGCCCAACGTCAAGGGGCTGTACATGCCCGATGGAATGGCGACCTATGAAAAGGGCGGTCAGACCTACATCCTGATGGCCAACGAGGGTGATTTCCGCGAGGACGACG
>DATCUL010000386.1:0-2212 GCA_036567405.1 Methyloversatilis sp.
GGTCGCGCGCTGCGGCGAGGCGCGCGTGTCGCTGCCGGGTGGCTGCGCGATCGGCGCACGGCCGGTGGATCAGCACATCAAAGGGCTGAGCGCGATGGGCGCGGAAATCGCGGTCGAACAGGGTTACGTCGTCGCGCGAACGTCGCGGCTGAAGGGCGCGCGCTTGTTCACCGACATGGTGACCGTGACCGGTACCGAAAACCTGATGATGGCGGCGGCGCTGGCCGACGGCGAGACGGTGATCGAAAACGCGGCACGCGAACCAGAAGTTGTCGATCTGGCGAACTGCCTGGTGGCCATGGGAGCGCGCATCTCCGGCGCCGGCAGCGACGTGATACGCATCCAGGGTGTCGAACGGCTGCATGGAGCGACCCATCGCATCATGCCCGACCGCATCGAGACCGGTACCTATCTGTGTGCCGCCGCTGCCGCGGGCGGCGAAATACGGCTGACTGGCACGTCGGCCGGCTATCTCGATGCGGTGATCGACAAGCTGATGGACGCCGGCTGCGACATCCGCGCCGAGAAGTCGCCGTCGCATGAGGCCATCGTGCTCAAGGCACCGGACAAGCTGAAGGCGGTGTCGATACGCACCGCCCCCTATCCTGCGTTTCCGACCGACATGCAGGCGCAGTTCATGGCGATCAATACCGTGGCCGAAGGCACGGCCATCATCCGTGAAACGATTTTTGAGAACCGCTTCATGCACGCGGTCGAACTGGCGCGACTGGGTGCCGACATCCGCATCGACGGCAATACGGCGGTGGTGCAGGGCGTCGCGCGGCTGGACGGTGCGACCGTGATGGCCACCGATCTGCGCGCTTCGGCCGGATTGATCATCGCCGGGCTGGTCGCGCGCGGTGAAACGCTGATCGAGCGGATCTATCATCTGGATCGCGGCTACGAACGCATAGAGCAGAAACTGGCCGAACTGGGCGCCGTCGTCAGACGCGTGTCCTGATCCGCGGCCGATACATACCGAAACGAGGCAATACCGTGCAAGGCATCACCCTCGCGCTGTCCAAGGGACGCATCTTCGAAGAAACGCTGCCACTGCTGGCGGCGGCCGGCATCGAGCCGACCGACGATCCGGAGTCGTCGCGCAAGCTCATCATCGGCACCAACCGCCCCGATGTCCGTCTGGTCATCGTGCGTGCCTCCGATACGCCGACCTATGTGCAGTACGGTGCGGCCGATCTCGGCATCGCCGGCAAGGACGTGCTGCTCGAGCATGGTGGCGCCGGACTCTATCAGCCGCTCGATCTGAACATCGCGCGCTGCCGGCTCAGCGTGGCCACGCAGGCAGGCTTCGATTACGAACAGGCGGTACGCCGCGGCGCACGGCTGAAGGTGGCGACCAAATATGTGCACACCGCACGTGAACATTTCGCGGCCAAGGGCGTCCACGTCGATCTGATCAAGCTTTACGGATCGATGGAACTGGCGCCGCTGGTCGGTCTTGCGGATGCCATCGTCGATCTGGTCAGCAGCGGCGGCACCCTTCGCGCCAACAATCTGGTCGAGGTCGAACACATCATGGACATCAGCTCGCGCCTCATCGTCAATCAGGCTTCGCTCAAGGTGAAGCACGATGCACTGTCACCGATACTCGAGGCCTTCGCGGGAGCGGTGAAATGAGTACCGCGATCAGCCGGCTGGATTCCGACGCTCCCGACTTCCTCGAGACGCTGGACAGGCTGCTCGCTTTCGATGCATCAGCTGACGAGGCGATCGAAACGGCGGTTGCCGGCATCCTGCGGGACGTAAGGGTCCGTGGCGATGCAGCCGTACTCGACTGCACGCGCCGCTTTGACCGGCTGGATGCGGCATCCATGGTCGAACTCGAACTGCCGCGCAGCGTGCTTGACGAGGCGTATGCGAGTCTGACCGACGTACAGCGCGGTGCGCTGGTGGAGGCGGCCGATCGGGTGCGTCTCTACCACGAGCGGCAGCGGCTGACCTCTTGGGAATACACGGAAGCCGACGGCACGACGCTGGGCCAGAAGGTGACGCCGCTCGACCGCGTCGGCCTCTACGTGCCGGGCGGACGGGCGTCCTATCCCAGTTCTGTGCTGATGAATGCGATACCGGCCAAGGTCGCGGGAGTGAGCGAGCTGATCATGGTCGTGCCGACGCCCGGTGGCGAACGCAATCCGCTGGTGCTGGCGGCGGCGGCGATCACCGGCGTGGATCGCGTGTTCACGATAGGTGG
>DATCUL010000387.1:0-4030 GCA_036567405.1 Methyloversatilis sp.
CGAGCAGTGCCGCCATCGTGGTCATCAGGATCGGGCGCAGGCGCAGCAGGCAGGCCTGGTAGATGGCATCGGCCGGCGACTTGCCGTCCCGGCGTTCGGCCTCGAGCGCGAAGTCGATCATCATGATCGCGTTCTTCTTGACGATGCCGATCAGCAGGATGATGCCGATCACCGAAATCATGTCCAGCGCGTGGCCGCTGCCGAGCAGCGCCAGCAGCGCACCGATGGCGGCCGACGGCAGCGTCGACAGGATGGTCAGCGGGTGGATGAAGCTTTCGTACAGCACGCCGAGCACGATGTACATCGTGGCCACCGCCGCCAGCACCAGCCACAGCGTGTCGGTCAGCGACGCGCGGAAGGCCTCGGCCGCACCCTCCCAGGTCACCCGCAGCGTGGCCGGCATGGCCATCTCGCCGCGCGCGGCCTCGATCGCGTCGACCGCCTCGCCCAGCGACACGCCGTCGGGCAGGTTGAACGACACGGTGGCCGACGGAAACTGGCCCTGACGCGCGATCGCCAGCCGCGCCGGACGTTCCTCGATGCGCACCAGGCTGCCCAGCGGCACCTGCTCGCCGCTGGCCGACAGCACGTGCAACTGCGCGATCGCCTCCGGCCCCTGCTGGAACTGCGGCTGCGCTTCCAGCACCACCTTGTACTGGCTGGACTGGGTGAAGATGGTCGAAATCAGGCGCTGACCGAAGGCGTTGTACAGCGCCGCGTCGATGTCGGCCACGGTAACGCCGAGCCGGGCCGCCGCCGGACGGTCGATGTCCACCCAGGCCTGCAGCCCGCCGGTGGTCAGGTCGGTCGACACCTGCGCCAGCCGGTCCGACTTCTGCAGCGCAGCCACCAGCTTCGGCACCCATTCGAGCAGCTCGTCTGCGCTGGTGGCCTGCACGACGAAGGGATACTGCGCACGGCTCACGCGGTCCTCGATGGTCAGGTCCTGCACCGGCTGCAGGTAGAGCGCGATGCCGGGCACCTGGCGCGCCGCGTTCTCGAGCCGCCGGGCAATTTCCGGCGCACGCGCCGTGCGCCCGGCGAGCGGCTTCAGCCGTATCTGCATGCGCCCGGTGTTCAGCGTCGGATTCTGGCCATCGACACCGATGAAGGAACTGACGTTGTCGACATCCGGATCGCGCAACAGCACCTCGGCCAGCGCCTGCTGGCGCGCGCTCATCGCGGCAAACGATATGGTCGGTTCGGCTTCGGACATGCCCTGTATCAGCCCGGTGTCCTGCACCGGGAAAAACCCCTTGGGCACGGCGAGATAGAGCAGCACGGTCAGTGCGAAGGTGGCGACGGTGAGCAGCAGCGTCAGCGTCTGATGCGCCAGCACCCAGCGCAGCGTGCGCGCATAGCCCGCGGTCAGCCGCGCGAACCAGCCTTCGTTCCGGTGCGCCGCGTCCGTTGCCGGTCCGGCTTGCAGCAGCCGGCCGGCCATCATCGGGGTCAGCGTCAGCGACACCACGGCCGACAGCAGGATGGCGATGGTCAGCGTCAGCGCAAACTCGCGGAACAGCCGGCCGACCACCTCCTGCATGAACAGCAGCGGAATCAGCACCGCCACCAGCGACACGGTCAGCGAAATGATGGTGAAGCCGATCTCCCCGGCACCGCGGAGCGCCGCCTGCATCGGCGTCATCCCGTCCTCGAGGTGGCGGGCGATGTTCTCGGTCATCACGATGGCGTCATCGACGACGAAGCCGGCGGCGATCGTCAGCGCCATCAGCGTCAGGTTGTTGACCGAAAAGCCAGCCAGATACATCAGCGCGAAGGTGCCGACCAGCGACAGCGGCACCGCCACCGCCGGGATCGCGGTGGCGCGCGCGTTGCGCAGGAACAGGAAGATGACCAGCACCACCAGCACGACCGCCATCGCAAGCTCGACCTGCACGTCGTGTACCGAGGTGCGGATCGATTCGGTGCGGTCGTTCAGCACCGCGACATCGACCGCATCCGGCAGCGCGGCCTGCAGCTCCGGCAGCAGCGCCTGGATGCGGCCGACCACGTCGATCACGTTGGCGCCCGGCTGGCGCTGTATGTTCAGGATCAGCGCCGGCGTCTCGTTCGCCCACGCGGCGAGCAGCCGGTTTTCCGGGCCGTCGACCACCTCGGCCACGTCCTGCAGCCGGATCGGCGCACCGTCCTTCCACGCGATGATGCTGCGCCGGTATTCGTCGGCCGAGCGCAGCTGGTCGTTGGCATCGAGCGTGGTCGAACGGGTCGGTCCGTCGAAGCTGCCCTTGGCCTGATTGGAGCTGGTGCTGACGACTGCCGCGCGCAGCTGCTCCAGGCTGAGCCCGTAGGCCGCCACCGCCGACGGATTCACGCGCACGCGCACGGCGCGCCGCTGGCCGCCGGAAATACTGACCAGCCCGACGCCGGACTGCTGCGAAATCTTCTGCGCCAGCCGCGTGCTGACCGCCTCCTCCAGCTGGTGCAGCGGCACCGCCTTCGAACTGATGGCCAGCGTCATCACCGGCGCGTCGGCCGGATTGACCTTGCTGTAGACCGGCGGCGCCGGCAGTTCCTGCGGCAGCAGCGTGGTGGCGGCATTGATCGCCGCCTGCACTTCCTGCTGCGCGGTGTCGAGCGATACGTTCAGTCCGAAACGCAGCACGATCACCGACGCACCGGCCGAACTGAGTGAATTCATCTGCACCAGCCCGGGCATCTGGCCGAACTGGCGTTCCAGCGGCGACGTGATCAGCGAGGTGGTCAGCTCCGGACTGGCGCCGGGGTAGTAGGTGACCACCTGCATGGTCGGATAGTCGACCTGGGGCAGCGCCGACACCGGCAGCAGGCGATAGGCGATCAGGCCGGTCACCAGCAGCGCGATCATCAGCAGCGAGGTGGCGACCGGCCGCAGGATGAACAGGCGGGACGGATTCATCGCAGCGTCGCCTCAGTTGGGCGCGGTGCCGCCGGCAGCCCGCTCGCGCCCGCCGTCCCGCTTGCCCGGCGTATTGCCGTCGCGCTTGTGCGCCGCCGCGGTCGCATCGTCGATCTTCACCTTGTCGCCCTCGCGCAGCCGGTCCACGCCGTCGGTCACGACACGTTCGCCCGGCTGCAGTCCTTCGATCACCTGCTGCAGCTCGCCATCGAGCGCGCCGGTCCTGACCGGTCGCATCGCCACCTTCAGGTCGTCGGCAACGACATGGACGTAAGTGCCGTCGGCACCGCGCTGGACCGCCGACACCGGCACCACGAGCGCACCAGCGATGGTGTCGATGCGCACGCGCACATTGACGAACTGGTTCGGGAACAGCGCGGTGTCGCGGTTCTCGAACATCGCCTTTGCCTTCACCGTGCCGGTAGCCACGTCGATCCGGTTGTCCAGGATGCGCAGTTCGCCGGTCGCCAGTACCGCGCGGTTTTCCCGGTCACGCGCCTCGACCGCCAGACCGCGGCCCCTGGCCAGCGCCGCGCGTACCGCCGGAATCGACGGTTCCGGCAGCGCGAACACGACCGAAATCGGCGCCTCCTGCGTGATGGTCAGCAGGCCGTCGGTGTCCGAGGTGCGCACGATGTTGCCCGGCGTGGCCTGGCGCAGACCGACGCGTCCGCTGATCGGCGCGGTGATGCGCGCATAGCGCAGCGACAGTTGTGCGCTGGCGATGCTGGCATCGTCGGCGCGGACCGCCGCTTCGTACTGGCGCACCAGCGACAGCTGGTTGCTCACCTGCTGGGCGGCGATCGAATCCTGCTTCTGCAATGTCTCGTAACGCGCGAGATCCTCGCGCGCATTGACCAGCAGCGCCTGGTTGCGCTGCTTTGCCGCCTGCGCCTGCGCCAGCTGCACCTCGAAGGCACGCGGATCGATCCGGGCCAGCAGATCGCCCTTCTTCACGCGCTGGCCTTCGGTGAAATGCAGCGATTGCAGTTCGCCTTCCACCCGGCTGCGCACGGTGACGCTCTCTATCGGCGTCACCGTGCCGAGCGCGTCGATGCTTACCGGCAGGTCGGTGCGCACCACCGGCGCCGTGCCGACGCGCGCCTCGCCGCCCATGCGCCTGCCACCGCCCGG
>DATCUL010000388.1:0-4626 GCA_036567405.1 Methyloversatilis sp.
CCAGAGCGACCAGAACGGGTGGCAGCCACAGCAGGCGCGTGCGCACGTTCAGCGCTCCCGCCGCCGGCGCCGATGCGCCTGGATGGACATCAGCAGACCGAGCCCGGTACACAGCGTGACCAGCGCCGTGCCACCGTAGCTGACGAAGGGCAGCGGCACGCCGACCACCGGCAGCACACCGGTCACCATGCCCATGTTCACGAAGGCATAGGTGAAGTAGGACAGCGAGATGGCGCCGGCCAGCAGGCGCGAGAACAGCAGCGGCGCACCGGCCGCGATCATCAGTCCGCGACCGATCAGCGCACTGTAGAGCACGAGCAGCACGATGCAGCCGATCAGGCCGAATTCCTCGGCCATCACGGCGAAGATGAAGTCGGTGTGGCGCTCGGGCACGAATTCCAGATGGGTTTGCGTGCCTTCCTTCCAGCCCTTGCCCAGCACGCCGCCGGAACCGATGGCGATGCTCGACTGGATGATGTGGAAGCCGCTGCCGCGCGGGTCCAGCGTCGGATCGAGCAGCGTGCACACGCGCTGCCGCTGATAATCCTTCAGGCCCGGCCAGGCGACCCCGTCCGCGCACAGCGCATCACCCTTGATCGCCAGCGTGCCGGCGGCAATCAGGCCGGCGGCCAGCACCGGAATGATGAGCTTCCACGACAGGCCGGCGAAGAAGATGACGAACATGCCGGCAGCCAGCACCAGCACCGCGGTACCGAGATCCGGCTGATGGAAGATCAGCACGACCGGAATAGCCAGGATGACGCCGGCGACCAGGAAGTCGCGCACGCGCAGCTGCGATTCATGCCGGTGGAAATACCAGGCCAGCATCAGCGGCACCGAAATCTTCAGCATTTCCGACGGCTGGATGCGCGTGAAACCGATGTTGAGCCAGCGTTGCGCACCCTTGGACACTTCGCCGAACAGCTCGACGCCGATCAGCAGCACCACACCCAGAACGTAGAAAGGCAGTGCCAGCTGCATCAGCCGCAGCGGCGGAATCTGCGCCACCGTCAGCATGACCGCGAAAGCAACCACCAGATTCACCAGGTGCGCATCGAAGCGGTAGTCGAAGTCGGCAGTGGCGCTGGCCATCACCAGCGTGGCCAGCGCAAGCAGCACGCCGGCGATCAGCAGCAGCGGCACATCAAGCATCGACAGCACGCGGCCGGTCAGCTCGCGCAGTCGCGCCCACCTATTCGACGTCAGTTGCATCGCCATCCTCCGGGGCAGGGCCAGCCGGCTTGTTGCCCAGCAGATAGTAGTCGAACACCTGGCGCGCGATCGGTGCTGCCGCCTGGGCACCGAAGCCGCCGTTCTCCACCAGCACCGCAAGCGCGATCTTCGGTTTGTCGGACGGCGCATACGCGATGAACAACGCATGGTCGCGCAGCCGTTCGTTCACGTGTGCCGACTTGTATTCGGCACCCTTGAGCGAGAACAGCTGCGCCGTGCCGGTCTTGCCGGCCGCCTCATAGGGTGCGCCGGCAAAGGCGCGCGCGCCGGTGCCCGATTTGTTCACCTCGACCATGGCACTCCGGATCACCTCGAGATGTTCCGGCTTCAGATCGACCCGGCGGATCGGCTCCGGTTCGACCATGCGCTCGGCGCCGGTGCGCGAATTGACCACGTACTTCACCAGATGCGGCCGGAACATGATGCCGTTGTTGGCCACCGTCGCTGTCGCCTGCGCCAGCTGCAGCAGCGTGTAGGAGTTGTAGCCCTGGCCGATCCCGACCGACACGGTTTCGCCGGCGTACCACTTCTGCTGGTCCGGTCGCTTGAAGCGCTTCTTCTTCCACTCGGGTGACGGCAGGATGCCGGCCGACTCGCCGTTGATGTCGATGCCGCTGCGCGCGCCGAAACCGAGCTGGGACATGAAGTCGGCAATGCCGTCTATGCCCCAGTCGCTGGCCAGCCGGTAGTAGTAGGTGTCGCAGGACACGACGATGGACTTGTGCATGTCCACGCTGCCATGACCGCCCTTCTTGTCGTCGCGGAAGCGGTGGCCGCCGAAGTCGAAGAAGCCCGGATCGGAGATGGTCTGCCCCGCCGTACGCTTGCCGGCGGTCAGCGCACCCAGCGCCATGAAGGGCTTGAAGGTCGAACCCGGCGGATAGGCGCTGGAGATGGCGCGGTTGAGCAGCGGGCGGTCGATCGAGGTATTCAGCGCGTCCCAGTTCGCACTGTCGATGCCATCGACAAAAAGGTTGGGGTCATAGGTCGGCTTGCTGACCAGCGCCAGCACACCGCCGGTCGACGGCTCGATGGCGACCAGCGCACCGCGCCGGTCGCCGAAGGCCTCCTCGACCACGCGCTGCAGGCCGACGTCGAGCGTCAGGCGCAGGTTGTTGCCCTGCTGCGGCGGCGTGCGCGCCAGCACGCGCACCGCCCGGCCGGCTGCCGTG
Organism: Methyloversatilis sp.; assembly: GCA_036567405.1. GTDB lineage: Bacteria > Pseudomonadota > Gammaproteobacteria > Burkholderiales > Rhodocyclaceae > Methyloversatilis. The sequence continues at coordinate 2,406 of DATCUL010000388.1, forward strand.
ACCTCGACCTGTTCGAAACCGGTCACGCCGTGCAGTTCCTGCTCGTAGAACTGCTCCAGTCCGCTCTTGCCGATGTGGTCGGTGCCACGATAGTTGTCGGCGTCGCCCGACTCTTCGATGTGCTCGGCGTCGCGCCGGTTGATCCGGCCCATGTAGCCGAGCACGTGCGATGCCAGTTCGGTGTCCGGGTACTGCCGGAACAGCCGGGCACGCACCTCCACGCCCGGAAAGCGGTAGCGCTGCGCGATGAAGCGCGCCACTTCCTCGTCGGTCAGCCGGGTGCGGATGGGTAGCGAATCGAAGTTGCGCGACTCCTCCATCAGCTTGCGGAAACGCTTGCGGTCCCGCCCCTCGATGGTGATCAGCTGAGACAGCTCGTCTATCGTGCGTTCCAGCCCGTCGACGCGCGACGGCTGAATCTCGAGCGTGTAGGCGGAGTAGTTGCGCGCCAGCACCTCGCCGTTGCGATCGATGATCAGGCCACGGTGCGGCGTGACCGGCAGCAGGGCGATACGGTTGTCCTCGGCGCGGGTGCGGTAATAGTCATGCATCACCACCTGCAGCCAGACGAAGCGCGACAGCAGCAAGGCGAACGCCAGCAGCACCAGCGCACCGGCGAACAGCACGCGGCGGCGGAAGCGGAGTGTCTGGGTTTCCGGACTGTGCAGATCGGTCATGCGCTGGAAGGACTCGTATCAGCCGCGCAGGCCGAACGGACCGGCTGTGCAAAACCGGTCCTGTGCGAACGAAGTGAGCGTGGGGGCCTTTTTCATATCGGCCTGTTCTCGTCCTTGTTTTCCGGGCGGTACTGCGGCAGCAGCAGCACGAAGCTGATCGGATGCCAGAGCAGCGTGGCGATCACGCTGCCCGCGAAGTACATGAAGCCCGGAAATTCGGCATCGGCCACCAGCCGGACCAGCAGCATCACCAGCTGCGTGCCGACCAGCATCGGCAGCACGTGCAGCGACTGCCGGAACGGGCCGAACCACAGGATGCGCCGCGACAGGGTGCCGGCCGCGTAGGCGAGCAGCACGTAGGCCAGCGCGTGCTGCCCCATCAGGCTGCCATAGCCGACGTCCATCGCCAATCCGAGCACGAAGGCGGTGCCCATGCCGACGCGCTGCGGCTCGCGCACGCACCAGAAGCACAGCACCAGCGCCACCCAGTCCGGCAGCAGCGGTGTGCGGCCGAGCGGCATCAGGTTCAGCAGCAGGGCACAGGCCAGCGACAGCCAGATGAACCAGGGTCGGACCGGGCGCAGGATGCGGCGCGAACTGAAGGACGGCTGGTTCATTTGCCGCCCGCCTTTCTGGCCGACGCGGCGGCTTCCGGTTCCACCGGTTTGCCCGGCGTCATGATGAGCACGGTCGAGTGCGCCTCGACGCCAGCCACCGGCGCACACAGGATGCGCACAAAACCGCCCGAGCCATCGCGATCGACCGATTTCACGCGCGCCACCGGCAGGCCGGGCGCGAACACGCCGTCCAGACCCGATGTGACGATGCGGTCACCCTCGCGCAGATCGACGTCGACGGCCAGATAACGCAGTTCGAGCATGCCGCTGCCGGCACCGAACATCACGGCACGCACGCCGGTACGGGCGATCTGCACCGGCAGCGCCTGGTCCTTGTCGGAGATGAGCGTGACTTCGGCGTTCAGCGGATAGACGCGCGTGACCTGGCCGATCACGCCGATGTCGTCGACCACCGGACTGCCGGGTTCTATGCCCTGGGTCAGCCCCTTGTCCACGACCACCCGGCGTGAGAACGGATCGCGCACCGCATAGATCACCTCGGCCACCTGTGCCTTGACCTGCACGCGTTCGCGCATGTCGAGCAGCGAGCGCAGCCGGGTGTTTTCCATGTCCAGCTGTTCCTGACGCAGGCGGACGGTGCCGAGCGCGACCTGCTCGCGCCGCAGCCGGGCGTTTTCCGCCTGCAGCCGCGCCAGATCGGCGAAGTATTCGCCGGCCGAACGCACGCCTTTGACCGGCATGCCGGCCGCGATCTGCAGCGGCGTGGCGACCACCGACAGCGCCTGGCGCACCAGCTCCAGGTAGTGCAGCCGGTAATCGACGACCAGCAGGGTCAGTGCGGCGCTGACCAGCAGCACCAGACGCACGAGCGGCGCCGGGCCACGCCTGAAGAAGGGCGGCGGGGAATGTCCGGCGACCGGTGAAGCCATGAATCAGGGAACCGTGGAAGTCGCGTCACGCCCGCAC
>DATCUL010000389.1:0-5432 GCA_036567405.1 Methyloversatilis sp.
CTGTCAGTGGCGCACCGCACGGTGCGCAGCCTGGTCCAGAATGCGATGCAGTCGGCGCTGCGGGATGCCGGCTACGCCTGGGCGTCGTACGAACTGAACCACGCGCTGCGGCTGGCGCTGGCAGACCCCGGGACTGACGCCGCCTGGCTTGCCGGCGAGGACGTATTTGCCGATGCCCAGGTCGACGAGATCAGCCCGTTGGAAATGGCACGGACCTTCGACTGGCTCAAGTCTGGCCGGTGTTGATGAACGCGATAGCCTGGTCCGGACATTCCCCCTCCGGCCGGAGGGCGATGCGGCGTGTGCGTGCAGCCGGCGTCGAGAGCCAACAACTGTAAAATCAGCAGCCTTGCGTGCCCGAATGTCGATAATGATATCGTCGGTGCCGGACTGACCGGCTCGCCTTACACCACTCGCCCAGGGAATCCGCCCAGACAATGCGTAACCCAGTACCGTCCCCTACGGCTGCCACCGTTCTGATCGTCGATGACATGCCGGAGAATCTGGAGGTGCTGGATGGCCTGTTGCGTGGCGCAGGCTACCGCGTCAAGGCGGCCAACAACGGTCGCACGGCATTGCGTCTCGCGCGCGAGGGCGATCGCCCTTCGCTGGCCCTGCTGGACGTGATGATGCCGGGTATGGACGGCTATGCGGTGCTCGACCAGCTGCGCGACGATCCGGCCACCTGCGACATACCGGTCATCTTCGTCACCGCGCTGGCCGAAATCCGCGACGAAGAAGCCGGGCTGGCGCACGGCGCGGTTGACTACATCACCAAGCCGCTGAAGCCGGCGATCGTGCTGGCGCGCGTGCGCACCCAGCTGCAGGCCAAACTGGCGCGCGATCTGTTGCGTGACCAGAACGCCTGGCTCGAAAGCGAAGTTGCCCGCCGCATGGCCGAAAACGATCGCATCCAGGCGGTCAGCATCCGCGCGCTGGCCAGCCTGGCTGAAACGCGCGATCACGAGACCGGGGCGCACATCCTGCGCACCCAGGCCTACGTGCGCATGCTGGCTGAACAGTTGCGCACGCACCCGCGCTTCGCGGCGACGCTGACGTCGGAATACATCGATCTGCTGACGCGCTCGGCGCCGCTGCACGACATCGGCAAGGTGGGCATTCCCGACCAGATACTGCACAAATGCGGGAAACTCGACGCCGCCGAGTGGGACGTCATGAAAACGCATGCCGAACTCGGTGCGCGCGCGATCGAATTTGCCGAGCGCGACAACGGCCCGCCGGTCGCCTTTCTGGCGTTGGCCAAGGAAATCGCGCACTGGCACCACGAGCACTGGGACGGCACTGGCTATCCGGATGCGCTCGTCGGCGAAGCAATTCCGCTGTCGGCGCGTCTGATGGCGCTGGCCGACGTGTTCGACGCCATGATGTCGCAGCGGGTCTACAAAACCGCCTTTGCTGCCGAAGACGTCAGGCGCGACATCGTCGGCAAGCGGGGTACGCATTTCGACCCCGACGTGGTCGACGCCTTCATCGCCTGCTACGAGGGGTTTGTCGAGATTGCGAGGCAGCATGCCGATGCCCACTGATGAGACCGCAGTGAAATCGCCTGATCTGGCCGCGACACGGCGCCGGTCAGTGCGGTGCGTGTTTTTCGTGACACTGGGCTATGTCCTCGTTTCCGCGCTGTGGATTCTGCTGTCGGATCAGGCGCTGGAGCGGTTCGCGCCGTCGCCCTCCGATCTGCACACCCGACTGAGCATCGCCAAGGGCTGGTTCTTCGTGGCGGTCACGGCCACCGGCCTGTACCTGATGATGCGCCGGCAGGTGACAAGGCTGCTAGACGCGCTGACCCGGCAGGAGGCGGCACAGGCCGAACGCACCCGCACGGTGGCACTGCTGGATTCGTTCGTGACCAGTTCCTCCGACCCGATGTTCGCCAAGGACATGGAGGGGCGCTACCTGCTGTGCAACCCCGAGGCGTGTCGATTGCTGGGCATAGCCGCTTCCGATGTGCTCGGCAAGGACGACCATTCGCTTCATCTGCCGGCCGGCGCAGCTCAGGTGATGGCCAATGACCGCAAGGTGATCGCGGGCGGCCAGGTCGTCCGTTTCGAGGAAAGACTGCACACCGCCGACGGTGACCGGGTGTACCTCAGCACCAAGGGGCCGCTGCGCGATGCCGACGGCAAGCTGCTCGGCACCTACGGCATCGCGCGCGACATCACCGACTGGATTCATTCGGAAGAGGCGCTGCGTGACAGCGAACAGCGCTTCCGCATGCTGTTCGAACATTTCCCGGTGGCCTATCAGTCGCTGGACGATCAGGGGCGCTTCCTGCACGTCAATCCCGTGCTGTGCCAGTTGCTCGGCTACACCGAGGGCGAGTTGCTCGGACGCAGCTTCAGCGAGGTGTGGATGCCGCACCTGCGCAGTGCCTTCCCGGCGACCTTCGACTGCTACAAGCGGAATCTCACGCTGCAGGGCGAGGTCAGGCTGCAGCACCGCGACGGCCACGAAATCGTCGCGTGGGCGGTCGGGCGCGTGCAGTCGGACGCGCAGGGCAGGTTCATGCGCACCCACTGCGTCCTGGCCGACATCACCGAGCGTACGGCCGCCGCCCGGGCAGTGCAGGAACGCGAACTGCTGCTGCGCGAGATCGGCGAACTGGCGCATATCGGTGCCTGGGAACTCGACGTGCGTACGGGGCAACTGACCTCGACCGAAGAAACCCACCGTATTTACGATACCAACCCCGGAGAGACGATTTCGGTCGAGGCACGGCTGGCGCTCTATCTGGACGAAGGCCGTGCCCGCCTTGAAGCGGCGCTGAAGGCGGCGACCGAGCATGGGGAACCTTACGATCTCGAGCTTGAAATAGTGACCGCCCGTGGCAATCGGAAGTGGGTCAGAACACTGGGGTCCCCGGTCTTCGAGGATGGGCAGGTAGTTCGCCTGCGCGGGACCTTGCAGGACATCACCGAGCGCAAGCTGGCCGAACAGTCGATCCGCATGCTGTCGCGGGCGGTGGAGCAGAGTCCGGCCGGCGTCGTCATTACCGACCGATCGGGGTGCATCAGTTATGCCAACGATGCCTTCGTGCTGCTGTCGGGACGTGAGAAGCGTTCGCTGATCGGCAGTGACCTGCGCTTCCTGTATCCGCCGGCCGGGCGGACGCAGCAGATGTGGCGCGCATTCGACGAGGGGCGTGCCTGGCAGGGCGAATTTGTCGGGCTGCGCGCCAATGGCCGGGAATCGCTCGAATTTCTGGGCATGACGCCGATTCGCCAGCCCGAAGGCCTCGTCACGCACTTCGTGACCGTCGTGCAGGACATTTCCGAGCGCAAGCGCATGGAGGAGGAACTTCAGCGCCACCGCGACCAGCTCGAGGAACTGGTGCAGACACGCACGTCGGAACTGGCGGTCGCCAAGGAAAGCGCCGAGTCGGCCAGCCGCTCCAAGAGCGTGTTCCTGGCCAACATGAGTCATGAAATACGGACGCCGATGAATGCCATCGTCGGCCTGACCCACCTGCTGTCGCAGACCGAACTGGACGTGGCGCAGCGTGAACGGCTCAAGAAGATAGCGGACTCGGCCGGGCATCTGCAGCACATCCTCGACGATGTGCTGGATCTGTCGAAGATCGAAGCGAACAAGGTGTCGATAGAGAAGGTCGATTTCTCGATCGACGCGCTGTTCGATCAGGCCTACTCGATGATGCTCGAACGCGCCCGCGAACGCGGTCTGTACCTGCACACCAGCCACGAAGGCGTGCCGCCCGTGCTGTGCGGCGACGTCACCCGTCTGAGGCAGGCGCTGCTCAATTACCTGAGCAATGCGGTCAAGTTCACCGAGCACGGCGGCATCACGCTGAGCGCGCGCCTGGTCGAGAAGACGGGTGACCAGGTCGGCGACAGTGTGCTCGTCCATTTCGAGGTGCAGGACACCGGCGTCGGCATTGCACCGCCCGATCTGGCGCGCCTGTTCGTCAGTTTCGAGCAGGCGGATGCGTCGACCACGCGCAAGTACGGCGGCAGCGGACTGGGTCTGGCGATTACCCGCCGCCTTGCGCAACTGATGGGCGGCGATGCCGGTGCGACCAGCACGCCGGGAAGCGGCAGCACATTCTGGTTCAGCGCGCGGCTGACCATAGGTGCCAGTGACCTGACACCGGTCCTGACGCCGGGTACGGCGCAGGGCGCAGCCGCCACCTTGCGCAAAACGTTTCCCGACGCCCGGCTGCTGCTGGTGGAAGACAATCCGATCAATCGTGAAGTCGCACTGGCGCTGCTTGCCGAAGCGGGGCTCAAGGCCGACACGGCCGCCGATGGCGTCGAGGCGCTCGAACGGGTTGCGGTGGCGTCCTACGACCTTGTGCTCATGGACATGCAGATGCCGCGCATGGACGGGCTCGAGGCGACGCGGCGGCTGCGCAGCATGGAGGGCTGGAAAACCGTGCCCATCCTGGCGATGACCGCAAACGCCTTCGACGAGGATCGGCGTGCCTGCATGGCAGCGGGCATGGACGATTTCATCTCCAAGCCGGCAGATCCGGCCGCTTTCTACACGCTTTTGCTGCGCTGGCTCACCCGTAACGGTCGTCCGCCGCAGGCCCGGCCGGAACTTCCGGAGGTGGCGCCCGACGTGCTGCACGACCTCATCGGGCGCCTGATACCGCTGCTCGAAGCCGGCGATACCGGCGCCGGTGCACTGGCACGCGAGTCGGCCGATGCGTTCGAAGCGCTGGGAGAACCGGGGCGCCGTTTCCTGCGTGAACTGGCTGCCTTCGACTACGAATCGGCCTTGCTGACCGCGCACGATATCGACCTGTCGCTCGGGCGCTAGCCGGATTTGTTCGCCAGCTTTGCCCGGTATGACATCGGTCGTTGCACAATGTCGCCTCTTCGGAATCAATCCGCGCGGCATCCGCCGCCTTCCGGCCATGACGACTCAGCCATCGCGGTACGCCTGGAGCGGTATCTGGTTGCGGGCATTCGCCTGCTGTCTGCTGCTGTCGGCATGCAGCGCGCCGCCACAGCTGCCGCTGCGCGTTGGCGTGAATCCCTGGGTCGGCTATGACCCGCTGGTGCTCGCACGCGAGTCCAGGGCGCTCGATGCCGACGAGGTGCGTGTGGTCGAACTCGAATCCAGCACCGAAAGTGCGCGCCAGTTGCGCAACGGTCTGCTCGAGGCGGCGGGGCTGACGCTGGTCGAGGCGGTCGAACTGGTGTCTGCCGGCGTCGATCTGAAGGTGATCGGCCTGCTCAGCCTGTCGAAGGGTGCGGATGCCGTGGTCGCCCGACCGGATCTGAAGTCGCCGGCCGCGCTCAGTGGCACGCGCGTCGGCATGGAAAACAGCGCGCTTGCCGACATCATGCTGCAGCATCTGCTCGAAGCGGGCGGCCTGCGCCGCGAAGACGTCGAAGTGGTCTTCCTGTCGGTTGTCGAACATGAGTCCGCCTTGCGCCGCGGGC
>DATCUL010000390.1:0-6344 GCA_036567405.1 Methyloversatilis sp.
AGGCCAGCGGATTGCCGACAGAATCCACGTCGCTGTACTTGATCTCCTGCAGTTCGGCCGCGAGCGTCAGCGCCGGCAGCGCCTTCCAGGCAACCCCCGCACTCCAGCTTTCCGGAACGTCGAAACCGCCGCCTTCGGCGAACAGCCCCTTGTACTTGTCGAAACCGTCGGTCCTGATCTTCGATGACCAGCTCGCGCCCAGCGTCAGCGTGTCGGTCACCTGCCCGGTCCAGCCCAGACGCAGACCCCAGCCGACCGAGGTGTCGGTGCCGCGGTTGGTCAGCCGGTTCGGATAGGCGCTGGCCGCTGCAAAGCCGCCCAGCCCCTTCGCCTCGAAGCGCTGCCAGGCGAAGTTCACCGCCGCGCCGATGGCGTGCCGGTCGTTGATCTTCCAGGCAAGCGACGGCGTCACGAGCAGCTGCTCGAAATTGACGCCGGCCTTGCCGGTGCCGCCGAACGCCGCGAACGGATTGCGCGCGTAGTCGGTATTCATGCCGCCATTGCCATACACCGCGATGCCGGCGGTGAGATTGCCGGGCAGCGGCTTCAGGTAGCCGAATTCCGGAATGAAGAAGTGCTTGCGGTCATTGCCGCTGTACTTGCCGTCGGCACCGAACAGGTTGCCGCCGGTGATTTCGGCACCGCGTTCCGGCACGAACCAGGTCAGTCCCAGATCGACGCGCTCGCGGAGAAATGCCGTACCGGCCGGATTGGAGGCAGCGGCCAGCGCGTCCTGCGGCAACGCAACACCGATGCCGGCGATGCCCTGGGAACGCACGCCGTAACCGTGCTGGAAATAGCCGTTGGTGGCGTGCGACAGCGTCGGTGCCAGCAGCACCGCGAGGGCGCCGGCACGCAGCAGAGGATGGGTTTTCACTGCGAATACTCCCGTCATTTCGTGTTGTGTTCAAGGACGGGAACAGTAGGTTGCTGCAGCGCAACTTCGAACCAAGTTATTCGGATAAGGATATGAGCACGCCCGGGAGACCGGCCTGCGGAGCCTCAGGCAGCCGCGACACGCACCGCTTTCCGGCCGCTGCCACACTGCTATATTCCGGCAGCGCCCGCCTGCCGGGCGCCAGTGAAAGCGTGCGGAACACGGCGAACCGGGCGCCGCCCACGCATCGCAGCCAGCAGCGCCGGCCGGACACCGTCCGGCCAGCCGACAGTCCGTCAAAACAACAGGAGGATGCAGGATGAGCGAACACGCGTACTACAACCAGGCGGTGCACGGCCCCTACGAAACCCACAACATCGGCGATCTGGTGCTGGAGGACGGCGGCACGATCCGCGGCTGCACGCTGGCCTACGCCACCTTCGGCACGCTGAATGCGGCCAGGGACAATGCCATTCTGGTGCCGACCTGGTACTCGGGCACCACCAAGATCATGGAGCAGGTGTACATCGGTGCCGGGCGCGCGCTGGATCCGGCCAAGTACTTCATCGTCGCGATCAACCAGATCGGCAACGGCCTGTCGACCTCGCCGCACAACACGCCCTTCCCCGGCGGCGGCCCGAACTTCCCGCGCGTGCGCATCGGCGACGACGTGCGCGCGCAGCACAAGCTGCTGACCGAAAAATTCGGCATCGACAGGCTGGCGCTGGTGGTCGGCGGTTCGATGGGCGCCCAGCAGACCTACGAATGGGCCGTGCGCTACCCCGACATGGTCAGGCGCGCGGCGCCGATCGCCGGCACCGCGAAGAACACGCCGCACGACTTCCTGTTCGCCGAAACGCTGGTCGAAGCCATCACCTCCGATCCGGCCTTCAAGGACGGCTGGTACGGCTCGTCGCTCGACGTGCACCGGGGTCTGCGCCGCCACGCAAAGATGTGGGCGGTCATGGGCTGGAGTACCGAGTTCTTCCAGCAGGGCCGCGTGCAGGCGCTCGGCTTCTCGTCGGTCGATGACTTCATCACCAACTTCATGAACGGCTACTTCGGCGTCATGGACCCGAACGACCTGCTGTGCATGGCGTGGAAGTGGCAGCGCGGCGACGTCAGCCGGCACACAGGCGGCGACCTGAAGGCGGCGCTCGGACGGATCAGGGCGAAGACCTTCGTCATGCCGATCTCGACCGACATGTTCTTCCCGCCGGCGGACTGCGCGGCGGAACAGAAGCTGATCCCGGGCAGCGAACTGCGCGTGCTGCAGTCCATCGACGGCCACCTCGGCCTGTTCGGCACCGATGCCGGCTACATCGCCCAGGTCGACCAGCACCTGCGCGAACTGCTCGAACTGCCAGCCTGACGGTCTGGCGCCCGGACCCGAAACGGTCCGGGCATGGCGTCGTCAGGTGTACTGGATGACCACGCCCAGCCCGTTGTCGGTCACGTGCCGCAGGAAGGCACGCAGCGCGGCAAAGTTCTCCAGCAGGTAGGACTTCGCATCCTCGTCGCGCCGGGCCCAGAATTCGCCCAGATAGCGCTTGCCCATCTCGATCCGGCCGAAGGACTCGAGCAGATCGCTCTCCGACACCGACAGACAGGCGTCGGCAATCGTCCGCATCGTGTCGCTCATGTGGAACAGCGCCGGACCGTAACCGACCTCGATCTTGCCGATCCGGCCGCTGCCTTCGAAAAACAGTGGCGCGTCGGGTACGCAATCGCTCAGGCAGGCATTCAGGCCATCCCAGGATTTGTCCAGATCGAGCATTTCCAGTTCCGGTTCGGTGAAGGACAGCGTGCGCATGACCGGCGATTCCTTCTTCCTGCCGAGCACGCGGTCGAGCAGCGACGCGCGCCGGCCGAAGCCGATCTCGTTCAGATAGGGGCCGTCGTCGTCGGGCGACAGCAGCCGCCATACCAGCGGCGGATCGGCACGCATGTCCGATATCGTTTGATCGCGCACCGCACAGGCGCTGAAGCAGATTCCCATCGGCTTTTCCTGAATCCGGTCATGCCGGCATGTGTTGAGCATGGTGTTTGCCGCGCAGGGCGTTGCGGCACTGGAAGTAGACCTTCACTCCAGCAGCCACTTCTGCGCAGCGTGCCGGTCGTCGAACACCCTGACGACGAAGCCGCGGTTCCGCGCGGTGTTTTCCCAGAACAGCACCTCGTCCTTGGCCGCCGGCTGTACCGGCAGCAGCACGGCCTCGCGCAGATTGCCGCCTATGCCGCTCTCGGCTACCTTCTGTGCAAGGAAATAGAGGTCGGTCAGCGAGCGCCCGCCTTTCAGGGCCAGACAGTCACTGAAGAAACGGCTGATGCCGTGCCGCGCCGCGGTTTCTATCGTCGCATCGACCGCCTGCAGCAGATCCGCCATCGCAAGGTCGCCCGCATAACGGGTTTCCACGACCGGACATTCACTCTGTACGAACACTTCCCAGGACATACCAGCGCCTCTCGCTGTTCCATGCAGACGGCACGCAGGCCGCGTGCCGGACCTTCTTCCGAGGGCCGGTCCGGCATCCGCTCCATGACTGTCCGGGCGGACATCGACCAGCCCGGGCAATCCCGGGACCACTATCGTACGTCACGTGACCCGATATTCCGTCGCGTCGGCGAACCGGAATGCATGAGAACTGTCATTCCATCACGATGGAACAGACCGGAGACACGCTCATGTCGGCCCCGCACCCGCCTGTCACCCCGCGCTCGACGCTGCAGCCCGTCCGTTCGCTGCAGCGCTGGACGCACAATCTGTGGTCTCTGCGCATCGAACGGCCGGCCGGTTTCCGCTTCCAGCCGGGCCACTACACGAAGCTCGGCCTGCCGTCCGGCGACGAACACGCGGTCTGGCGGCCCTATTCCATCGTGTCAGCGCCGGACGACCCGCTGCTCGAATTCCTGATCGTGCTCATCCCGGGCGGCGCCTTCAGCGACCGGCTGGCGGACATAGGGCCGGGGCAGAGCGTGATGCTGGAATCCGCGGTGTTCGGCTTCTTTCTCGAACCGCAGCTGGCTGCCGGCGACACGTTGTGGATGCTGGCGACCGGCACCGGCCTCGGCCCCTACGTGTCGCTGCTGCGCACGCCCGGCGCACTCGACCGCTACCGGCGCGTGGTGCTGGTGCACAGCGTGCGGCGGGTGGCCGAACTGGCCTACCGCGACGAACTGGAGTCGTGCGTGGCGGCGTCCGCCGGACGCCTGCGCTACCTGCCGGTGGTCACGCGCGAACCCGGCGCGTCGCCACTGTGCGGACGCCTGCCGCAGCTGATCGCCGACGGTGCGCTGCAGCAGCATGCCGACGCCACGCTCGATCCGGCGTCGAGCCGCGTCATGGTGTGCGGCAATCCGGACTTCACCGCCGACATGCGCCGCCTGCTGAACGAGCGCGGCTTCCAGCCGTGCCGGCGCGGCATGAGCGGCACCATGCTGTTCGAGAAGTACTGGTGACGCGCGGTTCAGGCAACGCAACCGATGCAGGCGCTTGTTGCCCTGCACAACAGATATGCGCTAAAAGAGTCCTGCGCACCCTTCCGTACTCCATCCGTCAATGCCCATCCAGTATGCCCGACGCCTGACTGGCCGGACCCGAACCTCCGGCGCCAACAGGCAGCTCGGCCTTGTTCTTGCCTTCGTCGCCGGCGCCATCAACGCCGGCGGATTCCTCGCGGTCCGGCAATACACCTCGCACATGACCGGCGTGGTGTCGGCGATGGCCGACAACCTCGCGCTGGGCGACATGGCGCTGGTACTGGATGGCATAGGCGCACTGTGGTCCTTCCTGCTCGGCGCCGCCTGCAGTGCTGTCATGATCAATTTCTCGCGCCGGCGCAGGCTGCACAGCGAATACGCGCTGCCGCTGCTGCTCGAAGCGCTGCTGCTGCTCTGCTTCGGCTTGCTGGGCGCGCAGCTCGCGCTGATCCCCGGCCTGTTCGTGCCGGTCACCGTGATGCTGCTGTGCTTCATCATGGGCCTGCAGAACGCGATGATCACCAAGCTGTCGCAGGCGGAAATCCGCACCACCCACCTGACCGGCGTGATCACCGACATCGGCATCGAACTCGGCAAGCTGCTGTACTGGAACCGCCTGCCCGACGCGCCGGACGCGGTGCGCGCCGACCGCCGGCGGCTGGCCATCCTGTCGTCGCTGGTGGCCTGCTTTTTCGCCGGCGGCCTGACCGGTGCGCTCGGCTTCAAGCACCTCGGCTACATCTCGACGCTGCCGCTGGCGCTGCTGCTGTGCGCCTTCGCCGCCGTGCCGATGTCGGACGACCTGAGGAAGATGTGGCGGGTCGCGCACTGAGCGCGCCGGCAGGCGTCAGCGCGGCACGCGCCACAGATACCAGCTTGCCGCGCTGCGCCAGGGCCGCCAGGGCTCGCCCATCTGCGCGATCCGGCGCGGTGTCGGCAGCGCGTCCAGCGACCTGAGCCGGCGGTAGCCGTCGCGCACGCCGAAGTCGTCGGCCGGCAGCACGTCGGTGCGGTCGAGCGTGAACATCAACATCATCTCGACCGTCCACCGGCCGATGCCGCGCAGGGTCACCAGCCGCGCCACCAGCGCCTCGTCGTCCATCGCGCACGCCTGCGCGCGCTCCGGCACCAGTCCGCTGGCCGCGCCCTCGGCGATGCCGCGTATCGTGTCCACCTTGCGCGCGGAAAAGCCGCAGGCGCGCATGGCGTCAGGCTCGGTGGCGAGCAGTTGCGCCGACGTCGGGAAACCGTCGTCGTACAGCGCGAGGAAGCGGCCGAAGATGGCCTCCGCCGCACGCCCGTGCAGCTGCTGATAGGCCACCGCGCGCACCAGTGCCTGCCAGGGTTCGCGCAGTGCACCGGGTTCGAGCAGACAGGGCCCGACCGTCGCAACCAGATTCGCCCAGTCGGCGTCCAGCGCGGCAAGATGGCGTTCGGCGTCGGCCCAGCGCTGTGCATTCCCAAGATCGTTCATGGCTGAGCAGTATCCCGGCCGGCCTGCGCAGCGGCAAGGACGAATTCGAAAGCAAGCGGCGGAGTGCGCCGGTGCCACGCGACGGCTACATTCGGTGCATCAGGACACGCACGTACAACCATGAACGCCCGTAGCAAGACCGAAACCCTGGCCGCCGCAACCCTCACCGATCCGCGCTGGGCCGCGGTACTTGCGCGCGATGCCGCCGCCGACGGCCGCTTCTTCTATTCGGTGCGCACGACCGGCGTGTACTGCCGCCCGTCATGCGCGGCGCGCAGTCCACGACCGGAGAACGTCGCCTTCCATGACACCGCCGCCGATGCCGAGCGGGCCGGCTTCCGTCCGTGCCGACGCTGCCGGCCCGACCTGCCGCCACGGACCGCACAGCATGCTGCGACCGTGGCCGACCTGTGCCGGCTGATGGACGGCGCCGACACCCCGCCGTCGCTGGCCACGCTGGCGCGCCACGCCGGCATCAGCCCCTTCCATCTGCACCGCATTTTCAAGGCCGTG
>DATCUL010000391.1:0-3388 GCA_036567405.1 Methyloversatilis sp.
CCGATCTATGGAAACCTCGGGCGGGCGATGGCGCTTCAGTCCGCCGGCAGATCCGGGTACTCGCGCCTCAATGCGGGTTTGCATCGAGGCGGTTATTCCTTGGACGGTCTCGATTCCGATTGGGCCCCACGCCGTTCAGAAATCGAAATAGATGAAGCGCTGTGTGCTTCCTCCGAAGAACACGAGGCAAAGCACGGTCAGCGCATAGACGCTGCCGCGCAGAAACGGGGTCACGCGGGACCAGCGTTCCAGCCCGGCCTCGCAGGCAATGACAATGCGTGATTCGAGCAGTACCAGCACGCAGGTCAGGGCGGTCAGCAGCCAGACATAGCCGCGCACTTCCGGCGGTACGCCATCCGTACCCCCGATGCCCGCCATGCGGGCGCAGATGTCGAGGGCACTCGTCATCGAGCCGGCGCGGAAAAAGACCCAGGTCACCCAGACGATGACCATGCTGCAGAGCCAGCTGATGGCGGCGTAAGTGAGTCTGCCTGACGTTGTCTGCGGTTTGGGCAACCAGGGCTGCAGCATCCGGTGTGCTACCAGCCAGCTCCCGTGCAGGAAGCCCCAGGCAACGAATGTCCATGCCGCGCCGTGCCACAGTCCGCCCAGAACCATGGTGATCATCAGATTGATCAATGTCCGGACATTGCCGGCGCGGTTGCCGCCGAGCGACACATAGAGGTAGTCGCGCAACCAGCGCGACAGCGTGATGTGCCAGCGCTGCCAGAATTCCTGCGGGCTGCGGCTGATGTAGGGGTAGCGGAAATTGCGTGGCAGCGTGACGCCGAAGGCGCGCGCCAGACCGATCGCCATTTCGCTGTAGCCGGAAAAGTCGAAGTAGATCTGCAGCGCGAAGGCGGTGATGGCGAACCAGGCTGTCGCGGTATCCAGTCTTGCAGTATTGGCGAAGAGTTCGTCGGTCAGCCCGGCGAAATTGTCGGCAAATAGTACCTTCTTGATCAGCCCTCCGGCAAAAATCAGGGCGCCCAGCTTGAGGTCGCGTACCTGCAGTGGGCCCAGTCGTTCGAGCTGTTCGACCAGTTCGGACGCACGCAGGATCGGGCCGGCCACCATATGCGGAAAAAAGCTGATGTACAGCCACCATGAGCGGAACGAAATGCGCGTGGTCCAGTCGCCGCGATAGACGTCGATCATCACGGACAGCATGTGGAATGTGTAGAAACTGATGCCGAGCGGAAGCGCCCAATGCGTCCAGCCGCTATCGAGGCCAGTGTCGGTGTGGCCGGCAAAGGCTGCAATCGAAATCGCGGTGTCGATCAGCATGCCCAGATACTTTATGGAGCCAAGCAGCGTGAGGTTGAGTACCAGAGCAGTGATCAGCAGGCGTTTGCTGCGTGTTCTGGCAAGGCCGCTGTAGAACAGGTAGTTCAGGCTGACCGACGACAACAGCAGGATCAGGTAGGCCGGCTTCCAGGACGCATAGAAGATCAGGCTGCCGGTCAGCAGGACGACCGCGCGCTGGGTCTGCGTATGGCACAGCGTGTAGATGCCGAGCAGCGCGGCCAGGAAAACGAAGAAAACAGGTTGGCTGAATATCATTGCTTCAGGTTCCGCCAGGCTTGGCCGAGGGCTGCGCTGTACAGCTGGGCGCCGCTGTCGTTCAGGTGGCCCGGGTCGGCAAAGTGATCGGCGTCGAGTTCGGTGTGCGGTACGGCAAGCCAGCGTCCGCCGCGGGCTTCGAGCAGGGGCATCAAATCCGCGTAGGGGCCGGGGGCGGCATCGGGACGGAAGGCTGAAGCGCGTCCGAACAGCGGCGTCGCGATCAGGTGTACCTGCGTACCGGCGCGGTGGAAGCGATCGATTGCTGTCAGCAGAGCCTCGACCATGCGAGGGTCGGGTGGGGCGCGCGTACCGGCCTCTTGGGCCATCAGCTGGGCCCGGTTCTGGAAGCGGCCCTTGAAACCCGCACGGTAGCCCAGCGTCTGTGTGGCACTGCCGCCTATCGGATCGATGTCGCCGATGGTCGCCTGCACGAAGCGCAGCAGCTTGTCGGGCTCGCGCAACTGGCGCAGGTTGCCGGCGTAGTACCAGGTGCGTAACAGGGAACCGAACAGTTCGGCGTTGAATCCGCCCTTGAACAGCGTCTCGCGCGATGCAAGAAAGCCGTAATAGCCCAGCGAGTCTTCATGCTGGAACAAGGTTTCGTCCAGCGTGATGAAGACATCCGTCGGCGCAGGAGCGTCCCTGGCCAGCAAACGCTCCGTCACGCCCTGCAGGACCAGCGCGTTCGCACCCGGCATGCCCAGATTGAACGCGTGGATGTCGGCGGAACCGAGCATGGTTGTCGGCACTATGCCGTTGTCGGCCCGGCTGTTGCCGAGGATCAGCAGGGCCGGGCGGGTACGCTCGACGTAAGCGATCTTGTCAACGGCCCGTCCGACCGCGAATACGGCCCGGTAGCGCTGCAGCATCGCGTCGCTGTGCAGAGCCAGTTCGAAGCACAGCAGCAGCGCGAGCGCGACCCATGCAGCCTGAACGGATGCGCTGGCCTGTCCATGTCTCATCGCGAAATCCAGGTGCGAAGTTGATCGATCCATCCCAATGCCGGGGCGCGCGAACCTTCTCCCTCGACCACGAGGGCCCGCTTGCTGCCGTCTGTCTGTGTCAGCGTGACTTCGACCGCAAGCCGGTCCCGTGGATAACGCAGCGTCAACGTGTGCCCCGGCAGGGCGATTTCGGCGCCGATGCTGGCAGCCTCTTCCTGCGCCTTGACGTCCAGTGCAGGCAGGGTGCTCAGGCTCGGACGGAGCACGACCAAGAAGCGATCTTCAAGTGCCGGCTGCGACGGCGTGACCTCGAGCCGCCAGGCGCCGGGATCAAGTTCGGGCGGACCACGGGCGATGTTGGCGCCGATTTCGCCGTCCTCGTCATAGTTCTGGCCGTCGACGAAGAACTCGAAACCCTTGCCGCCGATGGGAACGATGCGTGCGTCGCGTGGGAACAGCACCTGGCCCTCGAGCCGCGGCATGCCCTCGACCTTCGCTGTCGGCGAGCGCTCGATCACGAAGTTCCTGCCTTCGATGCGTGGCTGGAGCTCGGTATGCAGCAGCCAGCGCTTGGTGAAGTCGGCACGGGTTGATTCGAGCGTGTCCTGCACGACCAGCACGTCGGCTGCACGGTCATAGACGAAGATGCGCCATGCCTTTTCGACGCGCCGGGTGCGGTGATGAAAGCTGTGGGCGCCGGTCTGTTCGCTGGTGTATGCGGCAGTGATGTCGGTCAATGCAATCAGCAGGCCGTCCTGCTCGACGACCTTCACCAGGCGTCCGGTGTGGAACTCGTCGTAATTGCGCCGCCAGTCATCGATGTCCAGCGGTGCCGGGCGAAGGTCCCAGCCGGAACCTATCCGTCGTTGGCCGCCGTC
>DATCUL010000392.1:0-3518 GCA_036567405.1 Methyloversatilis sp.
ACAGCGCGCGCACGATGCTGTCGCCGACGCCGTCGGCGCCCATCGATTTCAGCGCTGCTTCGGTGGTACCGCCCTTGGACGTGACGCGCTCGCGCAGCGTTGCCGGTGATTCGGTGCTCTGTGCCGCCAGAGCGGAGGCACCGGTGAAGGTTGCGATCGCCAGCGCGCGCGCCTGGTCCGCCGTCAGTCCCAGATCCTGGCCGCCGCGCACCATCGCCTCGATGAAGTAGAACACGTAGGCCGGGCCGCTGCCCGACAGTGCCGTGACCGCATCGATCAGCTTTTCGTCGCCGACCCACACCGTGGTGCCGACTGCAGCCAGCACCTGCTCCGCCTGCGTGCGTTCCGCTGCGCTGACCGATGCGGCGGCGTACAGTCCGGTGACGCCCTGTCCGATCAGGGCCGGCGTGTTCGGCATGGCGCGCACGATGCGCGAGTGGCCGCCGAGCCAGCGCGACAGGTCGGCTGCGCGCAGGCCGGCCGCGATGCTCAGTACCGTCTGGGCGTTCAGGTGTGGCGCGAGCACGGCGCACACGTCGCGCATCTGCTGCGGCTTGACCGCCAGCACGAGCACGTCGCAGCGCATTGCCTCGGCATCGGGAGCCTCGATGGCGCGTACGCCGAAGTCGCGGACGAGCCGTTCTCGGCCGTCCGCCACCAGTTCGACCACCGAAATTTCCGCCGCGTTGCCGCCGCGCTTCAACAATCCGCCGATCAGCGCGCTGGCCATGTTGCCGCCGCCGATGAAAGTGATCCGCATGCCTACCCCGTGCAATGGACACGGCCCGGTATCGGGCCGCAAGCTCCTATGGTACCGCCCGGCACGGGCAGGCGGAATTCCGGTAGCGCTGGTTCAGCGCGCGACGAAGTTGCGACCGGGTTGCGCTGCCTTGACTTGGGACAGCGCGATGTTGCCGGGTGTGCTTGCCACGGCAGGGATGATGACGCCGCTCCAGCCCTGGGGCACGGTGCAGGTGTAGGCGCCGGACGCATTGCTGGCAGCGCAGCTGCCACCGTTGGTCGCTTTGAAGGTCACTTTGGCGAGCGCCTTGCCGGCACGCGTGATGGTGCCCGACACCTGGACGCTCGCGACGACGAAGTTCTTGCCGGTCTGCGCGGTCGTGACCGAGTTCAGCGTCAGTGTGCCCGGCGTGACGGTACCGGTGCCGATGATCGGGGTGATGACGCCGCTCCAGCCGGACGGCACGATGCAGGAATAGGCGCCGGTGGCACCGCTCGACGTGCAGGTGCCGCCGTTGCTGGCAGAGACGGTCACATTGGCCAGCGCCTTGCCGGCGACGGAAATCGTCCCCGACACCTGTACGGTCTGCGTGGCGGTGGCAGCGGTGAATGCTGACACCGCAGTGCGATTGTTGTTCAGCGCCAGTGCGTTGTAGGCGCTGGTTGCGCTGCTGATGTCGACGCCGCAGGCGAAGCTGCCGCCGCAGTTGTTCTGTGTGGGGTTGGAGAAGCGGCCGATCACCGGCGAGATGTAGCTCATGATGGAGCCGAAGCTGCCGCTGCGGCCGTAGCCGTAGGCGTAGCTGTAGCTGCCCATGCCGCCGCCCTGACGTGCCACGGTGTCGCGATCGTGCATCAGCCCCATGTTGTGGCCGAGTTCGTGGGTGAAGGTGTAGTCGGTGCAGTAGTAATTGCTGCCGGCCACGTCCTTGCCGTCGCTGACCACCGAATAGGCGTAGCCCGCGTAGGCGGCGATCGGGCTGCCGCCGTAGCCGCCGATGTAGCCGACGCCGCAGTTGTTGCCTTGCGCGCTCATGTTGAACGGACGTACCAGCGTCACCAGATCGGCACCATACTTCTTGCGCAGCGCCGGCACGCCGGTGAATGAGCCGATGCCTTGGGCGAGCGCGCTCAGCGCACTGGAATTGGTGGTGGTGTCCGGTTCGGCAACCTGTTCGCTGCCGACCAGCCGCAGGCGCATCGGCACGCCGCTGTCTACATAGGCCTGGTTGGCCAGTGCCACCAGCTGGGCAATCCGCGTTGCCCAGACGCTGCCGTTGCGCGTCTTGAAGCCGGCGGTATAGAGCACCAGTACGTCCACCTGCGTGGCGCTGCCGGTTGTCGTGGTGACCGTCGTGGCACTCGTGGTGCTTGTCGTCGTGATACGTGTCTTGCCGAGGGTGCGCCCCTGCGCGGTTGCACCGGCTGCCATGGCGCCAGCCGGCGCGGCGTCGATGCCATCGGCGTGATCCGGTTCGAACTGCGACAGTCCGGAACGGGTCGGGTCAACCAGCCACTGCGAGCGGCCATTATCGACCAGCAGGATCTCGCCGGACGGCGTCAGGATGTTGCCAACGCTGCCATTCGGACCGGTCGTGATGATGACGCGGAATTCCGGACCGTAGTCCTTCAGGTGACCGACCCAGGTCGTGCTGTCGGTGTCGCCCGGCTCGGTGCGGTCGTAGGTGACGCGGTAGTCGCCGTGTTCGGGAATCGCCAGCGACATGTCGGCGCCCTGTTCGAGCGAGGACATGGCGATCAGATCGACCTTGACCGGATGGGCGACGTCGGCCGGCTTGTCGGTATCGGTATTGGCGGCGCTGCCGGTGCCGCCGATGCCCAGGTCTTCGGCGGCCGGCGCCAACATGGCGGGCAGCGTGTCGAGTGCCACCGGGTGTGCGGCGGCCGTCATGTCGTTGCCGATCAGCTGCGTGCCGTTGATGTGACCCAGTACATAGCCGCCGTCCGGGGTGCGGAGGATGCCCGAGGCAAGCTCACCGTCGATGCGCAAGCGCACGGGGAACTGTCGTCCAGCAGTCAGATGGCCTATCCACTGCAGGCCGTCGGCGCGTTCGATGGTCGAATCGAACACGATGTCCAGCGTGCTTCCGTCCGGCAGCGCGAAATGCAGCGTTTCGCCGGCCTTTGCCGAGCGCAGTCGCGCGATGTCCAGCCGTACGGGCCACATGCCGCCTTCGGCGTCGCGATCGGGCAGCGACTGCATGACGGGTGCCGCGATATCGGTTGCCGGTGCCGGCGTGACAGCGGCGGCAGGCCACGCGGACAGAACGAGTGCGCAGGCAAGGGCGGTGCGGAAGGGGGTGGCGAGGCGATGCTGGAACATGTGCGTGCGACTCCGGGCCGGTTTCCTGGGTGCCACCGGTCGGCGTCCGCGTCATGCCAGGCTCTGATGCATGGCAGTCCTGTCTGGCGGCCCCGCTGTCGTCCCGCGTTATTGCGGATTAGACCGGTAACTTTGCGCCCCCGGCTTTCGCACGGGTTTGCCTTTTTTCAGCTTCATCCGGGTTATCGGATGCCGAAGTGCGAGCCTTGAGTAACGTTGTGCAACAAAGCGTGAAATTTGTCACGACCCGACCGAGCGGAACCGCAGGCCGGCGCTGGCGATCCACCTGTACGGTGACTGGATTGCGCCCGATCCGTCGCTGGTAACATCCCTTCGCCATGCTTGGCCGACGACTCGTGCAGCAAGACTGTCCGTCGCCGGCGTCGTCATCTGATTGTGGAGACCCGTGATGCATCCTTCGACCTACGGCCTG
>DATCUL010000393.1:0-6728 GCA_036567405.1 Methyloversatilis sp.
TTCGAAGCGCTCAGACGCGACATGGAGCAGCTTTTTTCCGCTGTCGCAGTGCGCAAACCCGACAGTTCGCGCGATCGCAGCGCGGAGGTGTATCTTCTGTGCCGTGGCAGGCAAGGCGAATTGCCCGCATGAATTCCGGACACTTTCGGTGTGAAGGTGTCCGCCGCGTTGAACGTAAGCCGACCCGTCTGGTCTGTCTGTTGTTGCATTGATTCGGCCGGTATGCCCGGCACCGGAAATACAGAGGAACTGCCTTGAACAACATGTTCAAAAATCTAGCGATCTGGCTTGTCATCGGCATCGTACTGATGACGGTGTTCAACCAGTTCAACCAGCGCCAGGCTGCACAGGGCACGGTGGAGTATTCCGAATTCCTTGAAGAAGTGAAGGCCGGACGGATTTCCAAGGTTGAAATCCAGGGCCGCACGCTCAATGCGGCGACGGTGGACGGCAAACGCATCACGTCGTACGCGCCGCCACAGGACATCTGGCTGATCAGCGACCTGCTGAAGAGCAACGTGAAGGTGGTGGCCAAGCCGGAGGAAGAGCAGAGCTTCCTGATGAGCATCTTCGTGTCGTGGTTCCCGATGCTGCTGCTGATCGGCGTCTGGATCTTCTTCATGCGTCAGATGCAGGGCGGCGGCCGTGGAGGGGCATTCTCGTTCGGCAAGTCGAAGGCTCGCATGCTCGACGAATCGACCAACACGATCACCTTCGCTGACGTCGCCGGCTGCGACGAGGCAAAGGAAGAGGTGGCCGAACTGGTCGAGTTCCTGCGCGATCCGTCGAAGTTCCAGAAGCTCGGCGGTCGCATTCCCAAAGGCGTGCTGATGGTCGGTTCGCCGGGTACCGGCAAGACCTTGCTGGCCAAGGCCATTGCTGGCGAGGCCAAGGTGCCGTTCTTCTCGATTTCCGGCTCCGATTTCGTCGAAATGTTCGTCGGCGTCGGTGCGGCGCGCGTGCGCGACATGTTCGAGCAGGCCAAGAAGCAGGCGCCGTGCATCATCTTCATCGATGAAATCGATGCGGTCGGCCGCCAGCGTGGCGCCGGCATGGGTGGCGGCAACGATGAGCGGGAACAGACACTTAACCAGCTGCTGGTTGAGATGGACGGTTTCGAAGGCCAGACCGGCATCATCGTGATTGCCGCGACCAACCGCCCGGACGTGCTCGACCCGGCGCTGCTGCGCCCGGGCCGCTTCGACCGTCAGGTCGTCGTGCCGCTGCCGGACATCCGCGGTCGCGAACAGATTCTTGCGGTTCACATGCGCAAGGTGCCGCTGGCGCCGGATGTCAAGGCGGAGATCATCGCGCGCGGCACGCCGGGTTTTTCCGGTGCCGACCTCGCCAATCTGGTCAATGAAGCTGCACTGTTCGCTGCGCGCGGCAACAAGCGTGTGGTCGACATGGAAGACTTCGAGCGCGCCAAGGACAAGATCATCATGGGTGCCGAGCGCCGCACCATGGTGATGGATGAGGAAGAAAAGAAGAACACGGCCTACCACGAGTCAGGCCATGCGATCGTCGGCATGCTGCTGCCCAAATGCGATCCGGTGCACAAGGTGACCATCATTCCGCGCGGACGGGCGCTCGGCGTCACGATGTCGCTGCCGGAGAAGGACCGCTACAGCTACGACAAGGAATATTGCCTGCAGCTGATCTCGATGATGCTGTCCGGCCGCATCGCCGAAGAAATCTTCATGCACCAGATGACCAATGGTGCCGCCAACGACTTCCAGCGTGCAACCGACCTGGCACGGCGCATGGTTACGCAGTGGGGCATGTCGGATTCGATGGGTGCCATGGTCTATGGCGAGGAGGAAGGCGAGGTGTTCCTCGGCCGCTCGATGGCAACGCATAGGAACATGTCGGAGACGACCATGCAGAAGGTCGATGCGGAAATCCGCCGCATCATCGATGACCGCTATGCCGAAGCCCGCCGCCTGCTGGAGGAAAATCGCGACAAGGTCGAAGCAATGACGCAGGCGCTGCTCGACTTCGAAACGATAGACGCGGACCAGATCGACGACGTGATGAACAATCGTCCGGTCCGCCCGCCCAAGCCGACGTCGAAACCGCCGAAGGCGTCGGCCGACGGCAATACGCCGGGTGCCGCGCCCAGCGCCGCTGCTCCAGCCTGACCGGCTGTACGTCCGATAACCCAGACCGGAGGCCGATGCCTCCGGTTTTCATTTGTGACCGTCATGAATCAGATTCTGCACTGCGGACCCTACCGGCTTTCGCTCGACCGACCGCTCGTCATGGGCATCATCAACGCGACACCGGATTCGTTTTCCGGCGATGGCTTGGCCTTCGACGTCGCGCGGGCGGTGGATCAGGCGCAGCAGTTCATCACCGATGGTGCCGATGTGCTGGATATCGGCGGTGAATCGACCCGCCCCGGATCGCAGCCTGTGTCGGCAGAGGACGAATTGCGCAGGGTGGTGCCGGTGATCGAGGCGCTGGCCGGACTGGGCGTGCCGCTGTCGATAGACACATGGAAGCCCGAGGTGATGCGTGCCGCGCTGGCCGCCGGCGCAACGATCGTCAATGACATCAACGGCCTGCGGGCGCCGGGGGCGGTGGATGTCGTGGCTGCGACCGACGCGGCGGTGTGCATCATGCACATGCAGGGAACACCGCAGACGATGCAGCTTTCGCCTTCCTATGCCGATGTGTGTCGGGAAGTGACTGATTTCCTTCTGCAAAGAGCAAGGTGCGCGCAGGATGCAGGCATCGATCGCAGCCGCATCATGCTTGATCCCGGGTTTGGCTTCGGCAAGACGTCGGAACACAACCTGATGCTGATCAAAGGGCTTGGGACTCTGGCCGATCAGGGTTATCCGCTGCTGGTCGGGCTGTCGCGCAAGTCGGTGCTGGGGCGCCTGACCGGGCGCCCGGTCACCGACCGGGTGGCGGCCAGTGTGGCTGCTGCGCTTGCTTCCGTGGCGCACGGTGCGCACATGGTGCGTGTGCACGATGTGGCCGCCACGTGCGATGCGCTCGCCGTATGGCAGGTTGCCGGGATATCCGGCGGCAGAACTTAGGGAGACAAACAGAATGTCCAGACGTTATTTCGGTACCGACGGCGTACGCGGCCGGGTAGGGCAGGCACCGATCACGCCCGATTTCGTCATGCGGCTCGGTTATGCAGCCGGCCGCGCCCTGGTCGCGACCGAACATCTGCCGGCGGGCGAGCATCCGGCCGTGCTGATCGGCAAGGACACGCGGGTGTCGGGCTACATGCTCGAAGCGGCGCTTGAAGCCGGCTTTGCGGCGGCCGGTGTCGACACCGTGCTGGCGAAGGTTGTGCCGACGCCGGCGGTCGCCTACCTGACCCGCGCGCTCCGGTTGCAGGCCGGTGTCGTGATCAGCGCGTCGCACAACGCTTTCGACGACAACGGCATCAAGTTCTTTTCGGCACGCGGCACCAAGCTGCCGGATGAGGTGGAACTTCAGATCGAAGCGCTGCTGGACGAGCCGATGGGTTGCATGGAGTCCGCACGTCTGGGCAAGGCTCGGCGCATCGAGGATGCACCCGGTCGCTACATCGAATTCTGCAAGAGCACCTTCCCGCAGGACCTCGACCTGCGCGGCCTGAAGATTGCGGTCGATTGCGCGCACGGTGCGGCCTATTCGATCGCACCCAAGGTGTTCCACGAGCTTGGTGCCGAGGTGATCTGCGTCGGCTGCAGCCCGAACGGCATGAACATCAACGCCGCAGTCGGCGCGACCTCGCCGTCTTCGCTGTCGGAAGCGGTGCGTACGTCCGGAGCGGACATCGGCATCGCGCTCGATGGCGATGCGGACCGTCTGATCATGTGTGACGCCTCCGGCCGGGTCTATGACGGTGATGAACTGCTGTTCGTGATCGCCTGCCAGCGCCTGCGCGAGGGGCGGCTCAGTGGTGTGGTCGGTACGCTGATGACCAATCTTGCACTCGAGCACGCGCTCAATGAAATGGGCGTCGGTCTGGCACGCGCCAAGGTTGGCGACCGCTACGTGCTGGAAACGCTGCACCAGCAGGGATGGCGCCTTGGTGGCGAAAACTCGGGTCACATCATCGACCTGGACCGCCACACGACCGGTGACGGCATCGTGGCGGCACTGCAGGTCCTTGCAGCCTTGCGTTCGCAGGGCATCGGTCTGGATCAGGCCTGCGCGGATCTGAAGCTGTACCCGCAGAAGTTGGTCAACGTGAAGCTGCGTCCCGGCTTCGACTGGAAGAAGGTGCCCATCATCGACCAGGCGCGCATCGAGGTGGAGGGCGAACTGGCGCAGCGTGGCCGCGTACTGTTGCGGCCATCGGGCACCGAGCCCTTGCTGCGCGTGATGGTGGAAGGCCAGGATGCCGCTGAAGTTGGACGGCTGGCAGCCCGGCTTGCCAATGTCGTCGAATCGGCCATGGCCGCCTGATCCGTCGCCGATCCACTCGGCCAGCCGGTGATTCCGGCACTGCCGCCCCGCGCCTGCGGAGGCGGCATTTTTGTTTGTGGTCCGATTCTTTGTCGTCCATGCGTAGTGTTGTAGATTGCGAGGCCTCGATCCACGACGGAGCCTTCCACCATGCGTTTCGACACGCTCGCGATTCACGCCGGCTATTCGCCCGATCCGACGACCAAGGCGGTCGCGGTGCCGATCTACCAGACCACAAGCTACGCCTTCGACGATACCCAGCACGGTGCGGACCTGTTCGACCTGAAGGTCAGAGGGAATATCTACACCCGCATCATGAATCCGACCAGCGACGTGCTCGAACAGCGGGTTGCCGCGCTGGAAGGTGGCATAGGCGCACTGGCGCTGGCTTCCGGGCAGGCGGCGATCACCTACGCGATCATGACCATCGCCGAGGCGGGCGACAACATCATCGCGACGACGGCGCTCTATGGCGGCACCTACAACCTGTTCGCGCATACACTGCCGCAGTTCGGCATCGAGGTGCGCTTCGTCGATGCGGCCGATCCGGCATCTGCGGCGGCCCTGATCGACGCGCGCACGAAGGCGGTGTACTGCGAGTCGATAGGCAATCCGCTCGGCAACGTGGTCGATTTTGCGGCCTTCGCCGAGGTGGCTCACTGTGGCGGCGTTCCGCTCATCGTGGACAACACGGTGCCGTCGCCCTACCTGACGAGGCCGTTCGAGTACGGCGCCGACATCGTCGTGCATTCGCTGACGAAGTACATGGGCGGCCACGGCACCAGCCTCGGCGGCATCATCGTCGATGGAGGACGCTTTCCGTGGGCGGAACACAAGGCGCGTTTCCGCCGGCTCAACGAGCCGGAGGTCAGTTACCACGGCGTGATCTATACCGAGGCGCTCGGTCCGGCCGCCTTCATCGGGCGTGCGCGCACGGTCCCGCTGCGCAATATGGGTGCCGCGATTTCACCATTCAACAGCTTCCTGATACTGCAGGGGCTGGAGACGCTGGCGCTGCGCATGGACCGGCACTGCGAAAACGCGCTGGCCGTGGCGAACTTCCTGCGTGGGCACTCGAAGGTCGAGTGGGTCAATTACTCCGGCCTGCCTGATCACCCCAGCCACGGGCTGGTGCAGCGCTATTTCGGCGGCAAGGCGTCCGGGCTGCTGACCTTCGGTGTCAAGGGTGGGCGCGAGGCGGGTGCCCGCTTCCAGGATGCGCTGCAGCTGGTGACGCGGCTGGTCAATATCGGCGACGCCAAATCGCTGGCCTGCCATCCGGCGTCGACCACGCACCGTCAGCTGTCACCGGACGAACTGAAGCGGGCTGGCGTATCCGAGGACATGGTGCGGCTGTCGATTGGCATCGAGCATATCGACGACATCCTGGCCGATCTGGACCAGGCGCTCGCTGCCGTCTGACGTTGATCGGGCGAGACAGGATGTTACAGATCCGTTTGTTGCACCTTCACATGACTGTAACAAACCCTTCATAAACTCTGTTTGTCGCATCGCAATACGACGCAAACTTTCGGAGATTACTGATGAACGTGAGCAAGATCGCTTCCCTGGCTGCCGCAGTAGGCACGCTGTTCGTTTCCGGTTCGGCATTCGCTCAGGCCTTGGTTAAGGTCGATGGCTCGAGCACCGTGTTTCCGATCACGGAGGCAGTGGCCGAAGAATTCCAGAAGGCAAAGAAGGGCAGCGTGCGCGTGACGGTGGGTATCTCCGGCACCGGCGGCGGCTTCAAGAAATTCTGTCGCGGCGAGACCGATGTTTCGAACGCGTCGCGCCCGATCCTCGACAAGGAAATGGCGGATTGCAAGGCTGCCGGCATCAAGTACATCGAACTGCCGGTGGCGTTCGACGCGCTGACCGTCGTGATGAACCCGAAGAACACGTTCCTCAAGCAGATCACGGTCGAAGAGCTGAAGAAGATGTGGGAACCCGCAGCCCAGACCAAGATCACGAAGTGGCGCGAGATCAATGCGGCGTGGCCGGAAACCGGTTTGAAGCTGTTCGGCCCGGGCGCCGATTCGGGCACCTTCGACTACTTCACCGAAGCCATCGTAGGCAAGGCGAAGTCCAGTCGCGGCGATTTCACCGCATCCGAAGACGACAACGTGCTCGTGCAGGGCGTATCTCGCGATGCAGGCGGTCTGGGCTACTTTGGCTTTGCCTACTACATCGAGAACAAGGACAAGCTGAAGGCGGTGCCGATCGTCAATCCGAAGACCGGCAAGGCGGTCGAGCCGTCGCTCGAAGCAGTGATCTCGGGTGACTACCAGCCGCTGTCGCGCCCGATCTTCATC
>DATCUL010000394.1:0-14788 GCA_036567405.1 Methyloversatilis sp.
CACCGGACAGGTAGACCACATTGTGGGCGACACCACCGATGCTGATGGTGCCGGCGGCTTGGGCGGCAAAACCGGCGGCCATGGTGGCGACGGCGAAAGCGAGGTGCTTCAGTTTCATTGGAATCTCCGTGTAGGTAGGCAACGGGCATGCTCTGGCATGCCCGCGGGCGCACATCGACGCAAGGGCGCGGTCAATGCGCGTTCAAGGCACTCAGGCGCGGCGGTTGCGGCGGGCGACGAAACCCAGCAGACCGAGACCGGCCAGCAGCATTGCGTAGGTTTCGGGTTCCGGCACGACTGCTACCTGCAGGTGGTAGCCGTCGGCTGCCGAGTAGATCCGCGCCTTGACTTCTTGGCCAGCTGCGTTTTGCAGCGCAGCGAAACGGCCTGCGGTCGTGCTGGAAGTCGTCGTAGTCGAGCTGACAACGTACAGGCCCAGACGGTCATTCAGGCCACCGGTGCTGGAGTAGCCCGTACCGCCCAGGCTGCTGCCCAGATTGCCGGCGTAAGCGGCGCCATCGGCAGCTACGGTCATCGCGAAGCCGTCGTCAGTAACGACACCACCGACGTTCGTTCCCTTGCCATTCACGGCACCCGTGTATTGGTCGAACTTGTTGGCGGCCGTGATGATTGCCGTGTTGGTCAGCTTGGCAGCCGGCGCTGTGGTGACGGTCTGGACGATGCGGAAGATGCCCGACGTTTCCGCCGATACCAGATTCCATTTGAGGTTGTTCAGATTGACACCGGCGGCGAACGTGTCGAAGCTCGGCAGTGCGTAGTCGAAAACGATCTTGTTCGCCGGCGTGGCGACCAGTGTGGTGCTAATTGTGGATGCCGTCTGCGTAGAACCAATCAGACTGTTCATGCGGACATTGCTGCCGAAGATGCTGTCAAAGCCCAGATCAGCCAGATCGAAGGTGTAACCCTTGCCGGCCGACGAATCAAAGGCCGAGAACACGAACTCAGTGTTGCCGGTCGAACCGCCGGTGATCGAGGCGCTGGCCATGCCGGACAGGCCGAGGGCCAGGGCGGCTGCGAGCAGTTTGGTATTGAACATGTATTTCTCCAGGATAAAGGTGTCGTGGGTGGATTTCGGACTTGCTCCAAACCTCCCTGCTCCACGAGGAAGCAGGCAAATCGTGACCGGCTGTCGTTACAGTCACCGACGCGAGGAAGCCCGGTTGAATAAGCTGAACGGACTATGTGCTGTAAAAAAATCCGTCCGTTATCGCCCCGAGAAGGTATCGATCCGCGATGACGGATTCGTTGCACACAAGCCCGTTTTCAGTAGTCCGATCGGCTCATTCCGCGTAGTCCGCAGCGACGCAGGCATTTGCCGAAGCGACTTTCAGAAGTGATCCGTTTCCGGCCTGCAAGGTCCGCCGTCGGCTCGCTGCACTCCGGCATGTCGCACGCCGCACCCGACAGAGCCGCTCGACGTGTAAAGCCGTCCGTCACTGCCGGCACGGTCCGTAGTCAGGGCAGCTGTGCGGAGGCGGACCGTCGTTCGTCCAGCCGGTCGCGGTAGGCGTCGATCAGGTTTTCCAGCCGGACCCGCCCGACCTGCGAGAACGGTTCGCCCTGCGCCATGCGATCACCCAGCGTGCGGTCGCGGTAGTGGTCGAGCACTTCGATGCCGGTGCGATAGAGCGCGACGTTGTCCTGTTCGCACTGGCCGAGCCGGCCGGCCAGCGATTCGGCGCGCGAGCGTGTGCCGCCGAGGTCGCGCTGTGCGTCCTGCAGTGCGTTGCGAGTCTGCTGGAGATCGGCTTCGCGGGCACCGAGCAGCTTGCTCGTGTCATCGAGCTGCTTCTGCAGTGCGTCCCGCGTGACGCGCGCTTCGTCCAGTTCGCGTGCCGTCTGGTCGAGCTGCTTCTGCGTGCTGCCGGCGCGTCGGCGCGCTGCCTGCGCTTCGGCGTCGAGCCTGTCCAGATCGGCTTTCTGCGTCTGCTTCAAGGCTTGCAGTTCCGACACGGCGGCCTGTCGCGCCTGTTGTTCGGCCGACAGCGCCTGCTGCAGCTGCTGGGCCTGCGCGCGCAGCCGGCGCAACTGCTCCTGCTCGCGTGACGGCTTGTCCTCGCCCTGCGCAAGCGATGTGGCGAGCAGCAGCGCCGCGAGGAGACTGATGCGTTTCATCGTCAGAACCTCACGTTCATGTCCATCATGACCGTGTCGACCTCGTAGCGCTGGCCGGTCACGGCGGTCGGGTCGTAGGTCATGCTCTGGATGTTGCGAGCCGAGTACCAGCGCAGGCCGACCGCAGTGTCGCGATAGATGCCGTAGCTGCCGCCCAGCACGAAGCCCTTCAGGTTGGTGCCGCCCAGGCCCATGTCCGAATCGGTGAAGGCGTCGAGCACCGAATCCGAGCCGATGTACTTGTAGGACAGGAAGGCCTGCCAGTCACCCGACTGGCGCACCGACGGCATGCCGACCAGCGCGCGCAGGTGATAGGCGGTGTCCTTGCCGTCCGTCAGGTTCAAACCGGTGCGGCGCTGGATGTCCGAGCGGTCGAAGCCGGTGTTCTTGACGTACTCGGCCGACAGCAGCACATGCACCGGATCGAAGTCCATGAAGTCGGCGGTGGCGGTCAGCACCCAGGGTTCGAATTTCGACGCGAGGCCGTAGATCGGCGCCTTGTTGCTGTCGAACGGACTGTTGGTGCGCACCAGCGTATTGCCCTTCTGGCGCAACGAGGACGACCAGGCATAGCGGCCGTAGCCCTGCAGCGGCTGGCCGGTCAGTGCATCGTAGTTCGTATCCGTACGCGCCTCGATGCGGCTGTAGCGGTACTTGGCCAGACCGATGCGCAGCCGCGTCGAACTGTTCAGGTCGTATTCGGTGCCGATCTGCGCACCGGCCAGCCACTGGTCATCGGCGGCCGGGGGGTTGTCGGCACGGATCGGAAACCAGCCGGCGGTGGCGAACGGCCGCAGCGTGGCGCCGGTCCGGGTATCGCGCACGGTGGCCGCGATGCCGTCGAAGTTCAGGTCTTCGTCCCACACCAGATCGGTGGCGAACCAGGGATTGGGCACGCGCCCGCCGGACACCGACAGCCAGTCGACCGGATCGATCTTGATGTAGGCGCGGTCGACCAGGAAGCTGTACTTGTTGAAGCCGCTGCCCAGCGTCTGGTTGGTCGAGACGCGGTCGGTCACGTTGCCGGTGGTGAAGCGCAGGCCGGCACTGACCGTGTCGGTGATCTTGGCCAGGAAACCCAGGCGCGCGCGCAGGCGCAGGCGGTTCACATCGGAGGAAGAATTGCCGGTCGGGAAGCCATTGCTGTCCAGTTCGACGCCGGCCGGGAAACGCGTGGCCTTCGGATAATCGGGATTGGTCGCGGCCGGGTTGCCGGCTGCACCCGGCGCGAACGCCGCGATCGGCGTGTTGCCGCCGGAAAAACGGTCGGTCTGATAGCGCACGCGCAGATCACCCTCGACCTTGATCCGCTCCGTCCACTCCGGAATCGCATTCGGCGTGGCCCAGCCTTCGGAGCGCGCCTGGGCCAGCACTTCCTGCTTGAGCTGGTCGCGTATTTCCGCCTTCACCGATTCGGGCACGTACTGCACGCGCACGGTGGTGTCCTTCTTCGCCTTCGCTGCCGTCTTCGCGGCCTTGGCTTCGGCCGCCCTGATCAGCTCGTCGGCTTTGTCACGCGTCAGCACGCCGGTGTCGACCAGCGCGTCGATCAGGTTCATCGTCGTCTGGCGCAGCGTGTCGAGCGATTCGGCTTCGCCGGCGTATGCCGGCAGTGCGAACAACGCGGTCAGCGCGAGCGGGAGCAGTGCTTTCTTCATCACTTCGTTCCGGGTAAGTCAGGTATTCGTCGGCCCGACCGGCGCTCAGCCGGTGAGGCGGTTGGTGATGCGCAGGCGGATCGGCTGCGGCATGTCGGCCGGCGGCGCCTCGCGGAAGGCGCGCATCTGCCTGAGCGCGGCCGACAGCGCGGCGTCGGCCTTGTCATTGCCGGTGCTGTCTGCCAGTTCGGCGCGCTGCACCGAGCCGTCGCGCGCCAGCCACACGGCCACGGTGATGCGGTAGTCGATCTGCTTCACCTCGCGGTTGCGCGCCAGTTCGTCCTGGATATGGCGCTGCAGCGCGCTGGTGAAGAAGGCGAACTGCATGCGGTTCGGTTTCACCGTACCGCCACCGACCGAGCCGACATCGCCGCCCCTGTAGTCATTCGTCACGCTGCCGGCTGCGAACGGACTGGGACCGTCGCCGGCAGCGCCTTCCATCTTCAGCTGCTCGGCCTGCTGGGGCGGCGCCTCGACCGGCTTGGGCTGCTCGACCTTCACTTCCTTCTGGTCCTTGGGCGGCTCCGGCCGCTTCTCTTCCTTCGGTGGTGGCGGAGGTGGAGGCGGGGTATCCGGCACGATGGTGATGCGGGCGACCTTGCGCACCGGGCCGCTCGGCTTGGCGAACTGATCCTTCAGCCACATGCCGCCCGCCACGACGATGGCCAGACCGATGGCACCAAGTGCAAGCGAACGCAGGCTGCGCCCGAGACGCGAGCGGTCGACGGAATCTTCGGCCAGCGCTGCCATCAGGTGCCGATCCGCGATGTGATGAGACCGACGTTGGCGATACCCATGCGGTTGACCAGATCGACCACCTGGATGACCCCGTCGTAGGGCGCACGCGCTTCGCCGCGGATCATCACGCTGAACTTCGGATCGCGCGTACGCGCCGCATCGAGCTGGCCTTCGAGCTGGGCCAGCGACACGCCGACGCCATTGACCATGAAGGCGCCGCTTTCCATCACCTGCACGATCTTGACCTCGTGCTGTTCGGTACTCGGCTTGTTCGACGGCTTGGGCAGCGTCATCGTCAGCCCCTGCACGCCGGCCGTCGTCATCAGGATGAACACGACCAGCAGCACATAGGCCAGGTCCAGCATCGGCGTGACGTTGATCGAATCGTAGGGCTTGGCTTCGGTATTGATCTGCATGATCTTTTCTTCAGCACGGCATCAGCCGGCCACCTTCTTGGTGACCAGACCGACTTCGGTGATGTCCAGCCGCTTGCAGATTTCCAGCACCGCAGACACCTTTTCATAGTGCGCGGCGGCATCGCCCTTGAGCACCACCGGCAGCGCCGGATTGGTGCTCTTGTACTGGCCGAGGCGGGTTTCGAGCGTGGCCATGTCGACCGGGTAGGCGTCGAGGAACACATCGCCGGCGGCGGTGATGGTGATGGCGCGCGTCTTCGGCTTGGCCAGGCTGACGGTCGCCTGCGTGTGCGGCGCATCCACCTTGATACCCTGCACCGACGCCGTCGTCATGATGATGAACACGACCAGCAGCACGTAGGCGAGGTCGAGCATCGGCGTGACGTTGATCTCGTCGTATGGCTGGTTGTCGCCCTTGACGTCTGCGGACATGGCGGCTCCGCTCAGCGGCCGTGCACTTCGGCGACGCGGGTCACGAACTCGTCGACGAAGATCTGCATGTCGGCACTGATGTTCTTGATGCGCGACGCGAGGTAGTTGTAGCCGAACAGCGCCGGAATCGCGACCGCCAGACCGGCCACCGTGGCCAGCAGCGCGGCCGCGATGCCCGGTGCGATCGCATTCACGTTGACATCGCCGGCGGCGGCGATGGCGGCAAAGGTGATCATGACGCCAACCACGGTGCCGAGCAGGCCGAGGAAGGGACCGCCGGAAATCGCGATGGTCAGCAGCACCATCTGCGAGTTGAGCTTGTGCGATTCGCGTACCAGATCGGCGTCGATCGATGCCTTGATCGCGTCCATCGAGGCGCCGGTCAGACCGGCAGCTTCGCCCTGCGCGTCGAAGCGCTTGCGGATTTCACGCAGGCCGGCGCCATACAGCCGGAACAGCGACGAATCCGGATGCGCAGCACCCTGATCCAGCGTCAGGAATTCGTTTGTCGCCGCGCGGAATCGGCCGAGAAAGCGCCGGTTGTCGCCGTCGATGCGGCCAACCAGCAGCGCCTTGGCGATCATCACCCAGACGCTGATGACGAACATCACCGCAAGAATGATGATGACCACCCAGGCGTCAGTCGTCAGATTGTCGAGCAGGATGCCGAAGTAGTTGTGCCCGCCGCCCTCACCCGCTTCGGCCGTCTCCTCGCGCACCGCAGCGAAGCCGGAATCCGCGCCCTGACCCGCAGCCGCGAGCTTCATCCAGTCGGCACTGCGCACCGTGTTGGCGAGCTGCACTTCGTCCAGTTCGCCGCTGTAGCCGTCGCCGATGACGACATCGGCCTGCTGCGCGACAAGCGTCGCGTCGCCGCTGCCGACCGCCTGTCCATCGACATAGATCGTCGCCTTGCCGCCGCCAACCGTCGCCGCCACATGCTGCCAGGCACCCGGCTTCAGCGTGCCGCCGGCCACGCGCACGCCGCCTGCATCCAGCACCAGCGCGCTGCCTTCGATCTTCAGCGTCAGGCTGCCCTGGGCGTACAGCGTCGCCTGCTGCGGCAGAGAAGACGGCACGATCCAGGCAGACGCGCTCCAGGCGCCGCCGGCCGTTGTCGCCAGTTTCGGCACAGCGACGACACGCATCGCCGTGCCGTTGAAGATGGCCGCATCACCCAGCAGCGCTGCCTTCTGCACCGCCACCGTACCGGTGGCGACCAGACCGCTGGCCGACGAATCGGCCAGAAGTGCCGCTTCGCTGAAGTGCCAGACGCCGACGGTCGAACTGTCGTAGGTCGCCTTGCTGTCCTGAGCACTGGTGGCCGCCGTGTTGCCGAAGTAGGCGTAGATCTGCGCCTTGTCCTGTCCGGGCGTGACCAGCGGCACCTGCACCCACACCACCGCCAGTTCGTTCAACGCGTCGAAGCGTTCGACATGGTGCTTGAGCACGGTCTTGTCGTCGCCGGCGACGAAGCGCAGGTCGGAACCGTCCTCCTTCGCCGCGGTGAAATCGAAGTTGCCGCTGTGCAGGCGGATCGCGACCGGCACCGAGGACTGCGGCGCGGCAATGGTCACGCCAGTGGCGCTGGTGTCGAGCGTGACAGTCCGCCGTGCGGTCCACGCGGCATCCCACCAGGCGTTGGCGAACGAGGGGGCGAGCGCGAGCAGCGCTCCGAGGACGAGGGTCTTTTTCATGGCAGGCAAGGAAAAATTCAGGCCGGATTGTCCGGTCCGAACGTGTCCTTGCCGTGACATGAAATATGGGCGAGATAGTCCGATCGGACTATTCCGCCCCCCGGTAGCAAGACGGGTTCCGGGGGCCCCTTGCGTCAGTCAGGCACCGACCAGGAGGTCGTCCAGCGGAGCCCAGCCGAACGCACAGGCCAGCCGGTGAAAGTCCTCTCCCGGATCGCAGTTCAGCTCGATGGCGTCACCGGTCGCCGGATGCCGGATATGCATATGTATACAGGCGAGCAACAGCCGATGCACACCCCACGCGGATGCGAAGTAGCGGTTGTGAACGCCCTTGCCGTGCGTCGCGTCACCGATGACCGGATGCGCGATGTGCTTCATGTGGCGGCGGATCTGGTGCGTGCGCCCGGTCAGCGGACGCGCTTCGACCAGCGCGTAGCGGCTGGTCGGATAGCGGTCCACCGCCACCGGCAGTTCCACGGTGGCCAGCCGCCGGTAGTGCGTCAGCGCCGGCTGCGCCTCGAGCGGATCGGCTCCTTCGCGTGCGGCGCGCGGATCGATGGCGTCATCGACCCGGCGCAACGGATGGTCGATTTCACCCGCCGCCGGCGGATGCCCGCGCACCAGCGCGACATAGCGCTTGTTCGGCGCATGCTGGGCAAACTGCTCCGCCAGCGCGTGCGCAGACACCGCGTCAAGCGCGAACACCAGAACGCCGGAGGTACCGCGGTCGAGGCGATGCACCGGCCACACCCGCTGTCCCAACTGGTCGCGCAGCAACTGCACCGCAAACTGCGTCTCGTGGCGGTCGAGCGCGGTGCGATGCACCAGCAGTCCGGGCGGCTTGTTGATCGCGACCATGAAGGCGTCGCGGTAAAGGATGTCGAGCATGAAGGCGGAATGGGAACGGAAGTACGGCGCACGACTGACGACAGCGCATCATCGCATGAGCACCGATGCCTGTCGGTAGCGGCCACCGCCACGTGGACAAGCAGCGGCCAGCTGAATATGCTGCATGCGTTACAGGGCACCGGCTGTCACGGCTGACGCTCACACCCCTCTCCCGCACGTTTTCCGCACGGAACCCTCAGGACATGACGAAAACCCCCGACCGGCAACCCGCCGCCACCCGCGCCTTTACAGCCGTTTTCCAGGTCGGCACCGGGGCGGTGCCAGCGCTCGCCATGCTGGCCACGCTCTTGTCGTCGGGCTGCAGCGCCCGGCAGGCCTACGAGACGGGTCAGGCCTGGCAACGGAACCACTGCGACCGGATCGTCGACTTCGAGGAACGTCGCCGCTGCCTGGAAGCGGCGGACGTGCCCTACGACAG
Source organism: Methyloversatilis sp. (assembly GCA_036567405.1). Lineage (GTDB taxonomy): Bacteria > Pseudomonadota > Gammaproteobacteria > Burkholderiales > Rhodocyclaceae > Methyloversatilis. The sequence goes on from DATCUL010000394.1 coordinate 8,405, forward strand.
CTACCGCCGCCAGACCGAGGAAGACAGCAAGCCGAAGTGACGGGCAAGCGCCGCGACACGAAGGCTGAACGGCCTGCCTTCAGCCGTCTGGCAACGCCTCCGGACGGCCCGCACGAGCAGCAGAAGTGCTAGATTGATTACTCGATACGGGAGGCCGGAACATGAGCGAAACACGTTTGCCCGAGTATGTCGTCGATCTCACCAATCATTCGAACCGCCTGCGCCTCGAATCGGCCACGCCGGGCCGGCCGATGAAGGTGGTCATGCGCGATCCGGCCGATCCGTCCGGCCCGCCGATACACGGAACAGGCCTGCTCAGCAGCGACCAGACCGAGTTCACGGTCGACATCCCGGGTCCGGGCGGCACGCACCGATTCACTCAGAACTGGGCCGAACTCAGCGCCAGACTGGCGTCGTTCTCGGAATTCGACTAGTAAGCGGGCTGCCCGGCGACGTCACTCGCGGCCGGATTCGCCGCAGCGGCGGCCATCCGGCAGGCCGAGCGCACGCCAGCCGGCGATGCCGAGCTTGTGCAGCGTTTCGATATTGCGTTCGTAGATGCTTTCCGCCTCCGGGAAGGCATCCACCGCACGCGTGACGCTTGCCTCGCGCAGCAGGTGGATGGTCGGAAAAGGCGCACGGTTGGTGTAGTTGCCGATGTCGTCCGGTTCGGTGTCGGCGAACTGCCACTGCGGGTGGAAGGCGGCGACCTGGATCACGCCTTCATGACCGAGCTCGGTCACCGCGTGATCGACCAGATCGAGAAAATCGTTGAAATCGAGGAAGTCCTCGAACAGGCCGGCATGCATGATCAGCGTGGTGTCGACCTGCTCCGGATCGGCCGCGGCGAGAAATGCGATCTCGTCGTCGATGTCCTGCAGGAAGCCGTCGAAGTGCTTGGCTTCGCTGACCACGTAGCGCACCAGCTCCTTCACATAGACCGCCTTGGCGAACGGACACAGGTTCAGACCGATGACCGCCTTTTCCAGCCACAGCCGGGTGGCTGCGATGACGTGTTCCGGGTTCATTGCACAAAATCTTCCATCAGGAATTGTTCGACCGGCGCCGTCTGCGCGATGTCCATGAACATCGGCGCGTGTCCGACGCCGGCAATTTCGAGCGTGCGCGCACGCGGGCCGCGCACCGCCATCTGCGCGAGGGTATCAGCTGTCAGCAGATCCGATTCGGCGCCGCGCACGCACAGCGTCGGGCAGCGGATGGCGTCGTACAGGTTCCACAGTTCGATGTCGCCGAGGAACAGCATCGCCTGCATCGGCTTGGCGATGTCCGGGTCGTAGCCCATCTCGAAGCCGCCGCCGGTCACCGGCCGCGTGACGTGCACGGTCAGGTGGCGCCACTGGGCGTCGGTCAGCGGACCGAAGGGTGCGCTGACCTGGCGTATGTACTGCTCGGCCTGATCCAGATCGGCGAATTTCGGCGCCTTGCCGACATAGTCGGCGATGCGGCGCAGGCTGGTGTTGGTGACCACCGGACCGACGTCGTTCAGCACCATGCGCCGGATCGGCGTGCCCGGCAGCGCGGCCAGTGCCATGCCTATCAGCCCGCCCATCGAGGTGCCGAACCAGTCGACCTGCTCGACACCGAGGCGCGCGATCAGCGTCACCATGTCGCCGACGTACTGCGGCACGCCATAGCCGGCCGGATCGGGCAGCCAGTCGCTGCGCCCGCGGCCGACCACGTCCGGACAAACGACACGGTACTGCCCGGACAGGCGCTGGGCGAGGAAGTCGAAATCGCGGCCGATACGCGTCAGTCCATGCACGCACACCAGCACGCGCGGATTGTCCGGGTCGCCCCACTCGGCATACGCCATGTGGTGCAGGCCTTTCGGATTGGCACACTGCACGCGCTGCAGACGCGGCTGGGCTGGGGGGGCAGCCGGCGCGGCCGGCGCGCGACCGAGCCACGCGGAAATCCTGTCGAACACGCCCATGACCGTCCTTTTCACTCAACCGGAACGTGATTGTGCCAGCAGCACCACGTTATCGAGCCGATCTGCAGGGCGACGCCCTCCGGACCATTCAACGACCTGCAGGAAACCGAAGCGATACACCTCCCAGCGCCCTGGCGGCGCAAGGCGTCAGTCGAACCAGCCACCGTGAATGGGGGGCGTGGTTCAATCACCACCGGCTGCTGCGGCCCATTGGCCACATCCTGCCGGCCGCAGCCAAGGCCCACTATCATGGGCAGTTTTTCAGGCGAACCTGACTGACAGCCCATCACCAGGCTGCCTCCAAGATTCAATTCACACCGAAAATTTCCAACTTCCCATTACAGAACAGATCGTTATGACAAGCTCGCACCCCAAGGAAAGAGGTCAGGACAAAGCGGGGAGTCAAACGTTCTTGCCACACCCCAGAACGCTCGGCTGGTTTGGCACCTCCTCACTGGCGATGGGCGGCAGCAATCAAAGTGTCTTCATCCTCGCTGCCCTTTTTGTTGGCCAGGGTGACATCTCCGGTCAGGGCAGCGCGGCCATCCTGTTGCTGATGCTTGGCGTTGTCTTGGGCTGCGCCGCTGTTCCGGGCTGGATCGAACTGCTGCTGATGTACCCCAATCGCGTCGGGGGCATCGCAGCCAGTTGCGCTGAAGCCTACCGCCCCTACAACCCGGTATTGGCCAATCTGGCCGGCATTTGCTACTGGTGGGGCTGGGTACCGACTTCCGGGTTGTGCTCTCTTCTTGCTGCAACAGCGATACATGACTGGTACCTGCCAGATCTGCCGGTAATGCCGACGGCGATGGGCCTCGTGGTGTTATTCACCGTGATCAATCTGATGGGGGTGAAATGGGCCGCAAGGCTCGCCATGCCCCTCGCTTCTGTGGCCGGGTTACTGGCGCTTGCCTCGGGCCTGGGTCCAGTCCTGGCAGGCGCAGTGGACTGGCATCAGGCGACCAGCCTGCACCTGACCACGCCGTTTGAAGGATGGTTCGGCGACATGACCAGCATCATGGCGGGATTGTTCCTGATCGGATTTGTTGCACCCGCGTTCGAGACTGCGGCGTGCCATGTGGGCGAGATGATGAATCCCGAACGGAGCCTGCCACGCACCATGTGGGTGAGCGCGGGCTTGGCGTGCATTTTCTTCATTCCTTTGCCGCTCATCTGGCTGGGCACGCTGGGGCCGGAAGCCTTGAGCAAAGATCTGGCACAAGTGCTTGGTCCCACATTTGCTCCGCTGTTCGGTGCCGCAGCCAAAGCAGCCGCCGTGTGGTTCATGCTGGTCAATCTTTTCCTCTGCAGTTTGCAGCCACTCTGCGGCGCACCGAGAACGCTTTCACAGATCGCTGACGATGGCCTGATTCCGCGAATTTTCTCAAGCCGCATGAAGTTCACGGATGTCCCGTGGTTTGCCACCCTGTTCACAGCGGGCTTCGCGCTTTTTTTTCTCTATCTGGGTGACCCGGTCTGGCTGATCGCTGCCACCAATTTCACCTATGTGTTCGGTGGCTTGGTCCTGCCGTCTGTCGCGGTGTGGCTGTTGCGCAGCGATGCGCCTGAGGCACCGCGACTTTATCGCGCCCCGCGCGGCACGATTACGCTCGGTCTGATCGCCGCCGGTGTGTGGGCCATGACGGCCTTGCTCGGCTTCCAGCAGTTTGGCCTGACGACGGTGATTGTCGGCTTGATATTCGCCTACTCCGGTTCAATTCTTTACGTCTGGCGACTGCTGGCTGACAAACGCCGCGCTGGCGAGCCACTCAGCTTTCGCACCCTGCACGTCAAGCTGACCGGTGCCATGCTGGTGGTGCTGCTGCTCGACGGTGCCGGCTACTACATGGCCGTCAACAATCTCCCGCAGACCAGCAGTGCACTGCTCACTGCGCTGGAGGACATATTTGTCGCCGTTGCCATGCTCACGGTAGCGGTTGGCCTGATTCTGCCGGGGATGATTGCGCATTCAGCCGCCGAAGTGGCCGGTGCTGCCAAGCGACTGGCACAAGGGACCGTCGCGGATTTCTCCCGAGCCATGCAGGCCTTGGGCTCGGGCCGACTGGCAGATGCACATGCGCGTCTGGATCGCAGGACAGTCCGTGTCAATAGTCGTGACGAACTGGGTGAGATGGCGGCCAGTTTCAACCTGCTCCAGGCGGAAATTGCCAACGCGGCCGTCGGACTCGATGGGGCTCGCGAGGGTCTGCACACTGCCCGCACTCAGGTTGAAGAGGCCAACCGTAGCCTGGAGCAGCGCGTTGCCGAGTTGAATGTGGCGCTGGAACAGCGTGAGCGCGCAGAAAAAGCCGCTGAAAGTGCAAACCGGGCCAAATCGCAATTCCTGGCAAACATGAGCCACGAAATACGCACCCCCATGAATGGCGTCATCGGGATGACCGATCTCGCTCTGGACACCGATCTTGATGACACGCAGCGGTTGTATCTCGAAACGGTGAAAAGCTCCGCCAAATCGCTGCTGGTCATCCTTAACGACATTCTCGATTTCTCCAAGATCGAATCGGGAAAACTGGAGGTCGAGCACGTCGATTTCAGTATTTCATCATTATTTGAAGACGTGCTTCGGAGCATCGAAGTGAGAACAACCCAGAAAAAACTGGGGTTCATCCGTGACATTCCTGCAGATCTGCCAAGCCTGGTGAAGGGTGACCCGGGGCGAATTCGGCAAGTGCTGATCAATTTGTGCGACAACGCGATCAAGTTCACGTCACAGGGTGGCGTGGAAGTCAGGCTGAATCTGTCGGACACCGATGCGGACCACTACGAGGCTCATGTCGCGGTCAGAGACACGGGCATCGGAATCGCACCGGAGCAGAAGGGATTGATATTTGAGTCGTTCTCACAGGCGGATACCTCAACCACACGAAAATTCGGTGGCACGGGTCTGGGCCTGACAATCTGTGACGGATTGGTCAGTTTGATGGGAGGCAGGATATGGGTCGAAAGCGAACCTGGAAAGGGCAGCACATTTCACTTCACCGTTCCGTTGAGCCGTTGCGAAGAAGATGCCGAAGAGCAGATCGAGAGCCACCGGCTTGACACGTCCGCCTCCTCTTCTGCTGAGTCTGACGGCGCTGGTGCGGCAAACAAAAAACTTCGGATCCTCGTTGCCGAAGACAATCGGGTCAATCAATTACTGATTTTTTCGTTGCTCGACAAATGGGGGCATGAGGTATGCATCGCTGAAAATGGCGCCTTGGCAGTCGACCTGTTTTCAAATTCGAAGTGGGATTTCGTCCTGATGGACATGCAAATGCCCATAATGGGCGGAATAGAGGCGACAAAATTAATCAGGGAGTATGAACGGGCCAAACAGGCATCGAGAACACCGATTCTTGCCGTTACCGCCAACGCCAGACCAGAAGATCGTCAGGCCTGCATGGATGCAGGCATGGACGACTTCCTGACCAAGCCGCTTGACCCGGAACTGTTGATGCGCATCATGAAAGACTGGATGCCGGAAAATCGTTCTATTGCACAGGAGCATTCGCCTGCCAATTCAGACCTGATCAACAACCTGTCGCCAGAAAGTGATCAGGAACCTCATCTGGATCTGACAAAACTGAACGACTACGTTGATCATGATGAAACGATAGTCAGGGAACTTCTGGATGCTTTCATTAAATCGCTGATGGACATTCCAGCGCGACTCGATGACGCCTTCAACCAGAGAGACCGGAACCAGTTGATGAAGATCATCCATGAAGTCAAAGGTGGCGCATCAAGCGTGTTTGCCGTAAAGCTGGCATCCATCGCAAAGCATGCAGAGTCGGTTTTCCGAACCGACAGCGTCAACTGGGATGAAGCGGAATCGATCGTGGCGCTGATGAAGTCTGAAAAGGAACAACTCGACAAAGCATTCCCTGGCGGCCAGGAAATGTGAGTGTCAATCGATCCGGATTGCCCCGCTCGGCATACGCCATGTGGAGCAGGCCTTTCGGATCGGCACGCGGCACGCACTTCAGGCGCGGCTGCGCAAGGGCGGCCGCAAGTGCCGGCCCAGCCACGCGGAAATCCGGTCGAACACGCCTGTGACCGACTGTCTCACTCAACCGGAACGTGATTGTGCCAGTAGCGGGCATCCGCTTCGCGGCTGAGCGCGCATTCGATGCCCGCAGCACGGAAGTCGCAGGCGACCGCGCCGTCGCGGTCGCTGCGCAGCTGCCGCGTGCCCTGCGCCGCATAGCGCGCCTGGATCAGCGGATTGGGATGATTGAAACGGTTGCGGTAACCGACTGCATGCACCACGTCGCGGGCACCGACGGCCGCGATGAAGTCTTCGGTCGAGGATGTGCGGCTGCCGTGATGCGGCGCGATCAGCAACTCGGCCGCCAGCGGCACTCCGGCGGCCACCAGCGCGCGTTCGCCGTCGGCCAGCAAGTCGCCGGTGATCAGCACCGCGCCGTGCG
>DATCUL010000395.1:0-1729 GCA_036567405.1 Methyloversatilis sp.
GGTTCGCGGCGGGCGGCAGCGACCACGCGGTCCCCGACCACCAGGAAACGGTAGTCGGCGCCCGGGATGAAGCGCTCGACCATCACCTCGTCGCTGATTTCCGCGGCCGCGCGGAATGCCACATCCATGTGTTCGCGCGTCACGATGTTGACGGTGACGCCCTTGCCCTGGTTGCCGTCACGCGGTTTGACGACGACCGGCAGCCCGACCTCGAGTGCCGCATTCCAGGCGTCGTCGGGTTCGGTCACGGTGCGGCCGCGCGGTACCGGTACGCCGGCGGCGTGCAGCAGCTCCTTGGTCAGTTCCTTGTCCTGCGCGATCGACTCGGCGACCGCACTGGTGCGGTCGGTTTCAGCGGCCTGGATGCGCCGCTGTTTGCTGCCCCAGCCCAGCTGTACCAGCGAGCCATCGGTCAGCCGGCGGAACGGGATGCCGCGGGCGACCGCGGCATCGACAATCGCGCCGGTGCTGGGGCCCAGACGGATGTCCTCGTCCAGCTCGCGCAGCTGCGCCACGGCGCCGGCGAGATCGAAGCTGCCGCCTTCCCCGGCGGCACGGCACAGCTGTTCTGCCAGCGTGAAGGCAAGCCGGCCGACCGCTTCCTCGGAATATTCGACCACGACCTGATAGATGCCGGGCTCAACGGTTGCCATCGTGCAGCTGAAAGTGACCGGGCAGCCGGCACTGCCCTGCAGTCCGAGTGCCGCCAGTTCGAGTGCGTCTGCCATCGACAGCGCACCGCTGCGATTGGTCGGGCGCAGCGGGCGGATGCCGGGGAACAGCGCGCGCAGGCGTTCGGCGAAGCCGGGCATGGTGTCCAGGGAGCAGTGCTCCCCGGTGCAGGAGACGATGGCCTCCATGCAGGTGCGGCGGCTCCACAGATTGGGGCCGCGAAGGGCGCGCAGGCGGGTGATGTCCATGAGTAGTTGAATGCGGTGTTTCAGGCCGGTACCGCGATGGCAACCGGGGGATCGAAGGTTTCGGCACCGGTGCGCAGCGAAGCCGCGGACAATCCGAGTGCCCAGGCAGCCGCGAGTGCGGCCAGCAGGTTTTCGGTCGCGTGCAGCGGCTCGCCGTCGGCGGTCAGCGGCAGGCTGTCGAGCACGCACAGCGGGTCGATGCGCTCACCGTCGAGCAGCCTCACCTGACCATCGCGCACGACGACCGCACGGCCGCCGCCATGCACGTGCGCAGTCACCAGCGGCGTGTCCGGCCGCGTGCTGTACCAGATCACCTCGCCGTCGCACAGCTCGGCCATGCCGGCCTGCAGCGGATCGTCGGCATTGAGCACGCCGACGCCGTGGCGCAGCACCACGTCGATCTGGCTGCGCAGCACGTTGAACACGCGGTCCGGTGTGTCGATGTAGTAGTCGCCGTAGTGCGCTTCCGGTGTGATGCGGGTCAGCACGCCGACCTGGCAGCGGTCGTAGGCGAGGCCTTCGGACAGTATGGTCTCGGCGCTGTTCTCGATCACCGCCAGTTCTGCACCCGGATTCATCAGCACGCGCTGCGACGGCTCGAAACGGGCGGCGTCGCCGTCCTCGAGCTGCCGGCTGTTCAGGTACAGGCCGTCGCTGCAGGCCAGGCCGACGCGCATGCCTGACAGGCGCATCAGATGCGCGACCAGCCGTGCCACCGTGGTCTTGCCGCGGGTACCACTGACGCCCACCACCGGGATGCGGCCATCGTCGGCCGTGGCGAACAGGTGATCGACAATGGCGGCGCCGAC
>DATCUL010000396.1:0-1846 GCA_036567405.1 Methyloversatilis sp.
CCGATTTCCACCTTGCCGCCGGACAGCTTTTCGCAGGCCAGCGAGCCGGCGCCGATGCCGAGCGAGAACACGGTCAGCAGCAGGATGAACACCGCCTCGTCGCCGCCGAGCACGCCGCGCGCATAGTTCGGAAACTGCGCCAGCAGCGTCGCGCCGTAGAACCAGAACCACGAAATGCCGAGCAGCGACAGCCAGACGGTGCGGTTGCCGTGGGCGAAGCGCAGGTTGCGCACGGTTTCGGTCAGCGGATTCCAGTTGATCGACAGCGCCGGATCGGCAGCCGGCGACACCGGAATGCCGCGGCTGACCCACCAGCCCAGCACCGCCAGCGCCAGCACGACCGACGCCACCAGCGTGCCGCTGTCGGTGACCGACACCAGCCAGGCGCCGAGCACCTGACCGATCAGGATGGCGACGAAGGTGCCCATCTCGATCATGCCGTTGCCGCCGACCAGTTCGTCGGCATGCAGGTGCTGCGGCAGGTAGGCGTACTTGACCGGACCGAACAGCGTCGAGTGCACGCCCATCAGGAACAGCGCGGCGACCAGCGGCCACAGCAGGCTGGCGACGAAGCCCCAGGCGGCAAGCGCCATGATGGCGATCTCGAACAGCTTGACCGCCCGCGCCACGATCGCCTTGTCGAACTTGTCGGCGATCTGTCCGCTGGTCGCCGAGAACAGGAAGAAGGGCAGGATGAACAGCCCGGGCAGCAGCGTCGCCAGCGTGCGGCCGTCGAGCGAGGTCAGCTGGCCGGCGCGGAAGGTGACCAGCGTGATCAGCGCGGTCTTGAACACGTTGTCGTTGAACGCGCCGAGGAACTGCGTGAAGAAGAAGGGGCGGAAACGGCGCTCCTTCAGCAGGTGGAATTGGCTGCTCATGGGTGGTCCGGGTCAGGTGTGCCGCAGTCAGCGGCGGATCAGTCGGTTGAGCGCGAACAGCACGACGCCGGCCAGTCCGGTCAGCCAGACGATCAGCGCACGGCGCGAGGCGGGCAGTTCCTCCTTCGGTGCCTGCGCGTCGCGCAGCGCGTCCGGGAAGGGTCGCGGCGGTGCCGGACGGACGATCCATTGCGCGCGGTCGGCCGGCACGCGCGACATGTATTCGTCGTACGATGCGACCGGTGCGCGGCCGAAGGCGCGCGACGACGGAATCTGCGGGATGCGCACATAGATCAGCGCCTCGACGTCGTCGGCCAGCAGGCGCTCCAGCCCCTGCTCCGCCGCCTTGCCGCGCGTCAGGCGCCCGAGCAGGTCGCTGCCGGCGACGTTGAAGGCGACGAAGGGGAACAGGCTGCTGCGCTCGGCGCTCATGTAGTCGAAGGCCTGAAGCCCGCTGTCGATGTTCATTTCCCGGACCGCCATCCAGGGCAGGCCGAGCCAGGCCTTCACCTTCGACGTCGGGCCGAGCGTCGGCACGTCCCAGCCGAGCGAGCGCAGCGTGTCCAGGCTGATGCCGGCGCAGTTGGCACTGGCGTGGCGATAGCTGAAATCGTGCCGGTAGAAGTGGTTGAACACGCGGCTGATGCCCTGCTGGTAGAGCTGCGCGGCGCGCGGCTCGCGCAGCACGGCGACCAGCATGTACGACGGCCGGTACCAGCTCTGGCCGCCGTTCAGGTCGGTCAGGTAGGCGTCCATGGTCAGCGTCGAGGCGATGATGCCCTTCTCGCTCCGGGCGTCGAGGTTGTAGAAGTTGTTGGTCAGCCAGTCGCCCCATTCGCCGCGTGCGCCCATGACGCCGGTGGCGATCGCGAAGTGGCCGCCGTGCGCCTCGTCGTCGTCGCCCTGCGCGCCGTTGAGCATCAGCGCCAGCACCGGTTTGCCGGCCGCCGCCCTGGCAGCGCCCGGCG
>DATCUL010000397.1:0-6705 GCA_036567405.1 Methyloversatilis sp.
CAGTCATAGGCTTCGGCCTCATTGAAGAACGCTGCAACTTGGACCGACAGGCGCGGCAGAATCGGCGTCAAGTAGATTGTTAGGATCCTGAAGTAACGTAGGCAATCGCTGCAAATGACATGTAGATCTGAGCCCTTGGCCTGTTGCGCGGGGTCTTTTGCGAGGGTCCAAGGTGCTGCGTTACTTACATATTCATTCACCAGATCAGCGATCCGCATGATTTCTCGAATGGCCTTTGAATAATCACGCTGGTCATAGGCTTCGGCGATCAGATCTTCCGATCCATAGGCAGCGATCGTCGCCCGGGCGCTCTTTACGAATGCGTCAGTGTTCGTCGGCAGTACCTCGCCGTCGAAAAACTTGCTGATGAAGCCGGCGCAGCGGCTGGCGATGTTGATGTACTTGCCGACCAGGTCGGAATTGACGCGCGCGACGAAGTCGTCGAGGTTCAGGTCGATGTCTTCCATCGAGCCATTCAGCTTGGCGGCGTAGTAGTAGCGCAGCCATTCCGGATTCAGGCCGAGGTCGAGATAGCTCTGCGCGGTGATGAAGGTGCCGCGGCTCTTGCTCATTTTCTCGCCATTGACCGTCAGGAAACCGTGCGCGTTGATCTGGGTCGGCGTGCGGTAGCCCGAGTGTTCGAGCATGGCCGGCCAGAACAGTGCGTGGAAGTACAGGATGTCCTTGCCGATGAAGTGGACCATCTCTGTACCGGCGGCCTTCGCACCGGCGGCGTCGAGGAAGTCGGCTTCGCTGATCGCGTTGCCCTGCGCCTGCTGCTTCGCCACGTAGTGGCGGAAGCTGCCGAAGTAGCCGACCGGGGCGTCCAGCCAGACGTAGAAGAACTTGTTGTCGGTGCCCGGAATGCGGAAGCCGAAATAGGGTGCGTCGCGGGAGATGTCCCAGTCGGACAGGCGGTTGTCGCCCGGCTCGCCCAGCCATTCCTTCATCTTGTTGGCGGCTTCCGGCTGCAGCCGGTTCGAGCCCTGCGTGAAGTCGCGCAGGAACTGTTCGCACTGCGGCGCCGACAGCCGAAAGAAGTGATGTTCGCTGGCTCGCCGTTCCGGCGTGGCGCCGGACACCACCGAGTAGGCGTTCTTCAGGTCCGTCGGTGCATAGGTAGCGCCGCATACCTCGCAGGAGTCGCCGTACTGGTCCTTGGCGCCGCACTTCGGGCATTCGCCCTTGATGAAGCGGTCCGGCAGGAACATTTCCTTGACCGGGTCGTAGAACTGTTCGACAGATCGCTGTGCGATCAGATCGCCGGCCTGCAGCTTGCCGTAGATGTCCTCGCAGAAGGCGCGGTTCTCGTCGGAATCGGTCTGGTGGTAGTTGTCGAAACTGATCAGGAATCCGCCCAGTTCGCCGCGGCCCTGCCGCCAGGCGGCCAGCGTATCGAGGCCGCCGAAGAAGTCGCGCGCGTGTTCGTGCAGCACGCGCTCGACCAGCTGACGCGGCGTGATGCCTTCCTTTTCGGCGCGCAGCATGATCGGCGTGCCGTGCTGGTCGTCCGCGCCGACGTAATGCACCTCGTGGCCGCGCATGCGCTGGAAGCGCACCCAGATGTCGGTCTGGATGTACTCGACCAGATGGCCGAGGTGGATGGCGCCGTTGGCGTAAGGCAGGGCACTGGTGACGAGCAGGCGGCGGGACATGGTGGCTGGCGTTGCGGAAAACCGGCAATTCTACTGCCCGGACGCCTGTTTCCGGGACGTCGATACCAGCCGACCGGTACAAAGATGCGAATCCGTCCCGGGCCCGGAGAACGGGCGTGACCGGAACCCGGTTTTGCGATGACGGACCTTCGGACCATCCGATTCAGTCGAACGTTATCCGGCAGCCGCTTGTCCGCATCTTTTCCGCAGGACATGCGGCTGGGAAAACCATGATTCGCTGTGCGGTTCTGCCGGCTTGCGACAGGGGCGCGAAGGGCGGTTGCGCGCGCTTGCGGCCAGAGCGTCATCTGTTGATGCCCGTCATTGACAAACCCGCTTGATTTCACGGACAGTGGCCCCATCGCGTTTGTCGGAAAACCTGCATTGGCTTGGCAGCGACCTGCCTGCTCCTCGTACAACAAGCGACCACCGCCAATGCACTCATCGAGGACCGCCAGGTCTGTCTGGAGGCAAACATGAACGATCACATTGCCGAACCGGTCGGCCCGGACGCGCCTCATGCCGTTCTGCGGTGCATGCGGTCCCCGGACTGGAGATAGCCATTCGTTCCGCGACCCGTTTTCGCACCATCGTTGTCCTTCTGCTGTTTGCCGGTTGGCTGATCGGCTGGAGTTCCGTTGCGCTGGGCCAGGGTGCGGATGTGCGGACCCTGCATGTGGTCAGCGACGACAACTACCCGCCCTTCCTGTTCATCGACCCGAGCGGCAAGGCTTCCGGCTATGTCGCGGACTGGTGGGCGCTGTGGTCGCAGAAGACAGGTGTCACCGTGGATCTGCAGGCGCTCAACTGGGCCGAGTCGCAGCGTCGCCTGCACGCGGGCGAGGCGGACGCCATCGACCTGATTTTCCGCACGCCGCCGCGTGAGCCGCTCTACGATTTCAGCACGTCCTATGCCGACGTGCCGGTCAGCATCTTCGTCCATGCCTCGATCAGCGGCATCCGCGACATCAATGGCCTGCGGGGCTTCACGGTCGGCGTCATGGCCGGTGACGCCTGCATCGACATGCTGCGCCTCAAGGGCATCGTCGATCTGCGCACCTACCCGAACTACACGGCGCTGATCGATGGTGCCCTGAGCGACGACGTCAAGCTCATGTGCATCGACGAGCATCCGGCCAACTATTACCTTTACCGCAAGAAGGCGCAGCAAACCTACCGCGTGGCTTTCCAGCTCTACGAAGGTCATTTCCATCGCGCTGTCCGGAAGGGCGATGCGGCGACGCTGCAGTTGATAGAGCGCGGTGCCGCGCTGATCAGCGCCGAGGAGGACGCGGCCCTGCGCAGCAAGTGGATGCCGCCGCCGGCCACCGATTACGGACCGTACCTGCGGCATGCCGGCATAGGGTTGAGTCTCGTCGCACTGCTGACCCTCGCCCTGTTCGTCTGGTTGCGCAGCCTGCGCGCCGCCGTGCGCGAAAAGACCGCTGCACTCGAAGCGGCGAGTCGCGCCCTGGGCAAGCGTGTGAAGGAGCAACGCTGCCTGTATGCGCTGGTCCGCGCCAGCGAGGACCTCTCGGGGCCGCTCCCCGACATGTTGCGCGACGTGGCGGCTACCCTGCCATCGGGCTGGCAGTATCCCGAAGCTGCCGTGGCGAGCATCGTCGTCGCCGACGGCCCGGAAGAGCACCGTTACGCCACCGGCGAGCTCGACGCCTGTGTCGACCGTCAACGTGCCGCGATCACTGTCGATGGCGTACCCTGCGGCGAAGTTGTGGTCGGCTATGTCCGGTCCTGTCCGGCTGCGCAGGAAGGGCCCTTTCTGGCCGAGGAACGCAGCCTCATCGACGCCGTCGCCGAACGTCTCGGCAGCGTGCTGTCGCGCCGCCGAGACGCCGCCGTCGCACTGCGCCGCGAGCTGATTTTCCGGGCGGTCTTCAACGATGCCAACGACGCCATCGGTCTGATCGATCCTGCGGATGGCCGCTTTGTCGAGTTCAACGCCGCGGCGCACAGCCGCCTGGGTTACAGCCGCGAGGAATTCGCCCGGCTCTCCGTCGCGGATGTCGAAGCGCGCCACGATCAGGCCGCGATTGCCGCCTCCTTCGAGACCATCCAGCGCGATGGCCATGCCACCTTCGACGGCCTGCACCGTCATCGCGACGGCCACACCATCGATGTACGCGTCAGCGCCTATCGCATCGATCTGGGCGCGGAGCAGATGATCGTCTCGATGTGGTCAGATGTCAGCGAACAAAGGGCGATGGAACAGCAGCTGCGCGAGGGCGAGGAACGCTTCCGCCGCCTGTTCGAGGACACCCGCCAGGCCATCACCCTGATCGAGGACGGACGCTTCGTCGCTGCCAACCGCGCCGCGCTGGACATGCTCGGCTACCAGCGCATGGAGCAGCTCATCGGTCGCAGTCCCGAGGACATCTCGCCCGGGATCCAGCCCGATGGCCAGCTCACTTCGGCCAAGGCGCCGGCCATGATCGCGCGCGCTTTTGCCGAGGGCTCGGCCAAGTTCGAGTGGGCACTCCTGCGCGCCGATGGCGCCACGCTGCTCCTCGATGTCCTGATCACTGCCATGCACCAGGGTGGCAAGGACATGCTGCACGTCGTATGGTCCGACATCACGGCACAGAAACAGGCCGAGCGCGAGCTGGCCGACTACCGCGACGGGCTCGAGGCAATGGTTGCCTCGCGTACCGCCGAACTGGCACAGGCCAACGCCGAACAGCAAGCCATCGTCGACACCGCCAGCTCGGGAATCGCACTGATCAAGGACCGCGTGCTGGTGCGTTGCAACCACCGCCTGCACGAGATGCTCGGCTGGGCGCCGGGAACGCTGCCGGGTCACACGACCGCCGTCTGGTACCCGGACGAGGACGCCAATCGCGCTGCCAACGATGTCTATGCGCTGATCTGGCAAGGCAAGTCCCACAGCTATGACCAGCAACTGATGAAAAAGGATGGCGGCCTCTTCTGGGCACGGCTCACCGGCAAGGCGATCGATGTCGATGACCACGCAAAGGGCACGGTGTGGGTCATAGACGATATCAGCGCCGAGCGTGCGGTCATCGACGAAATGCGCAAGGCGCGCTATCTGGCCGAGGATGCGGTGCGGACCAAATCCGACTTCATCGCCAACATGAGCCACGAGATCCGTACGCCGATGAACGCCATCATCGGCATGACCTATCTGGCGCTGAGGACGGAAATGACGCCGCGTCAGCGCGACTACCTGAAAAAGATACAGGGCTCCAGTCAGCACCTGCTCGGCGTCATCAACGACATCCTCGATTTCTCGAAGATCGAGGCGGGCAAGATGACAGTCGAGCACATCGCGTTCGAACTCGCTCCTGTGCTCGAAAACGTCGTTGCGCTGATTGCGGGAAAAACCTCCGGCAAGGACATCGAACTGATCATCGACGTCGCCGCCGATGTCCCGGCGGATCTGGTTGGCGATCCGCTGCGCATTGGCCAGATACTGATCAATTACGCCAACAACGCGGTCAAGTTCACCGAGAAGGGCGAGATCGTCATCCGCGTCGGGCTGGTGCGACGCCGGCAAGACGAAATCATCCTGCGCTTTGCCGTCTGCGACACCGGCATCGGACTGACGGAGGAAGACCGGTCACGCCTGTTTCGCAGCTTCGAGCAGGCGGATACCTCGATCACGCGCAAGTACGGCGGCACCGGACTGGGTCTTGCCATCAGCAAGCATCTGGCCGAATTGATGGGTGGCGAGGTGGGTGTGGAGAGCACACTCGGCCGCGGCTCGACGTTCTGGTTCACCGCGCGCCTGGGTTGTGGCGCGACCAAGGCGCGCAGCCTGCTGCCCGAACCCGATCTGCGCGGCCGCCGTGCTCTGGTGGTCGATGACAACGACAGTGCCCGTGATGTCCTCGCCGAACAGCTGCGCAGCATGACCTTCGTCGTTGATGCAGTGGCCTCCGGCAGCGAGGCGGTCGCAGCGCTCAAGCGTGCTGCGGCTGCAGGGGAACACTATGATCTGGTCTTCCTCGACTGGCAGATGCCGGTGATGGATGGTCTTGCCGCCGCGCGAGCCATCGATGCACTCGGCCTCGACCCGGCGCCCCATCGGATCATCGTCACCGCCCACGGACGCGATGACCTGATGCACTCGGCGGCAGCGTGCGGCATCGAGCACGTCCTCATCAAGCCGATCAGCGCGTCGGTGCTGTTCGATACCTCGATGCGCCTGCTCGGTGCGACGCGCCACGCGAACGTCGTGACGGAGCCGGCGGTGCGGCCGGGCATCGATCTTTCCGCGATTGCCGGAGCCCGCATCCTGCTGGTCGAGGACAACGACCTCAACCAGCAGGTCGCCCGCGAGATTCTCACTGCAGCAGGCTTCATGGTCGACGTCGCCGCCGATGGCGCCATCGCCGTGGCCAAGGTACAGGAAGCGCCCTACGACATCGTGCTGATGGACATGCAGATGCCCGTGATGGATGGCGTCACGGCCACGAAGGTCATCCGCACGCTCCCCGGGTGTGCCGATCTGCCGATCGTCGCCATGACGGCCAACGCCATGGCCGGCGACCGCGAGCGCTGCTTTGCTGCCGGCATGAACGACCACATCGCCAAACCCGTCGACCCCGAAGATCTCTGGGTCAAGCTGCTGCGGTATGTGAAGCCGCGTCCGGCGGCGCGCGCCATGGCGGAAATCGGCGCCGCTCGGCCGATGACGGAAACCGCTGTGGGGCTGCCGGACCTGGCCGGGATCGAAGGGCTGGATGTCGCAGCCGGACTGGGTCTGGCGCTGGGGCGGCCGTCGCTGTACCTCTCCTTGCTGGACAAGTTCGTGGCCGGCAACCGAGATTTCCCCGACCGGTTTGCCGCCTGCCTGGCCGCGGGTGACTGGCCGTCCGCCGAGCGGCTGGCGCACACGCTCAAGGGTGGAGCGGCCCAGGTGGGTGCTTCGGCCGTACGTGCCACGGCCGAGCAGATCGAGCACGCGTGCCGCACACATGCGACGGTTGCGGACGGACCGGCCGCCGCGCTGGTCGCGTTGCAGGCGCGTCTGGCCGCGCAATTGCGGCGCCTGCTCGATGCCGTCGCTGCC
>DATCUL010000398.1:0-1669 GCA_036567405.1 Methyloversatilis sp.
CAGCGTCTTCAGGCGGGCAACGATCACATCGTCGGCGCGCTTGTCGGCGAGTGTCACCGGTGATTTATCTGACTTATCAGCAACTTCGAAATCCGTTGCATAAACGTCCATCACACAGCGCCCGGCATCCCGGACAACTTCCAGCAGTGCCGCATGCAGCGACTTCAGTTCAGCAAGGTCTTTCATAGCGTCTCCGTTCAGCCGGAAAAAACCCCGAACACCCGGCCATTAAATAATTAATGCACAGCTTGTGCGCATTTAATGGTTGTACTCTACCCGACGTTCAACGCACCCGTCTGTGAATAATGGACGCTCGAAACCTACCTGCCGAAATCGTCAATGAACGCCGCCGCCAGGCGGTGAAGCTGCGCCTGTCCGGCATGACCGTGGCGGCGGT
Source organism: Methyloversatilis sp. (assembly GCA_036567405.1). GTDB lineage: Bacteria > Pseudomonadota > Gammaproteobacteria > Burkholderiales > Rhodocyclaceae > Methyloversatilis. Next base: position 398 of record DATCUL010000398.1, read on the forward strand.
GTCGGCAGCGGTCGAACTGAGCGCGCCGACCGTGATCGCCGCGCACAAGGCCTATGTCGAGGGCGGCTGGGACGCGGTGCTGCTCAAGCGTCGCGGGCGTCTGTCAGGCAGCGGCCGCAAGCTCGACGGCACGCTCGAAGAGCGGCTGCTGTCCGCGATGCTCGACCACCCGCCCGATGCGCTCGGTCTGCACTTTCCGCTGTGGAGCGACGAGGCGATCGCGGCCTGGTTCGCGCAGCAGGGCGCAGCGGTGCCGCCACGGCGAAGCCTTGCGCGCTACCGCGCCGGCTGGGGCATACAGCCGGCCCTGAGCGTGGAAGCGGAAGCAGCACTGCAGGCCCGGTTCACACCGACCACGCGCAGCCACGACGCTTTCTGGATCGGCGCCATGCCCTGGACGCCGCCGTCGCCGGCACCGGCCGGCAGCGGCCGCTGGCTGCTGTTCGCACGCGGTACGCGCGGCCGTCTGTACTGGGCCGCCTGCGCGCACGCGCCGCTGCCGGCCGACTGGATTGCGCTGTGCCGTGCGCTGTTCCGCTCACTCACCGGCCACGGCCCGCGCCCGCTGCATCTCGCCATCAGTGGCCTGGCACCGGCGCACCGCACGGAACTGGGCACCTGGCTGAGCACACAGACACCGCCCGTGGTCTGGAGCGAATTCAATCCCCAGCCCGGCGCCGGCACGCGCCGTTCCACGAAAACCGCAGGCGTCGCGCAAGCGGCACCGGCACCCACCTTTCCGGCATCGGCGGCGACTCCGTCCGCCCCGCGCCCCCCTTCTGCAAACAAACCGAGACCGACCATGCAGACTCCATCCCAGGCCACACCCCAGGTCATCGATCCGGACACGCTCACCCACCTGCAGCGACTGGAAGCCGAGAGCATCCACATCATGCGCGAGGTGGTCGCCGAGGCCGAAAACCCGGTCATGCTCTATTCCATCGGCAAGGACAGCGCCGTCATGCTGCATCTGGCGATGAAGGCCTTCTACCCGGCCGTGCCGCCGTTCCCGCTGCTGCATGTCGACACCACCTGGAAGTTCAAGGCGATGTACGAGTTCCGCGACGCCATGGCCAAGAAGCTCGGCATGGACCTGCTGGTGCACATCAATCCCGACGGCATCGCCAAGGGCATCAACCCCTTCACGCACGGCTCGGCCATCCACACCGACATCATGAAGACCGAGGGCCTGAAGCAGGCGCTCGACAAGTACGGCTTTGACGTCGCCTTCGGCGGTGCGCGCCGCGACGAGGAGAAGTCGCGCGCCAAGGA
>DATCUL010000399.1:0-4381 GCA_036567405.1 Methyloversatilis sp.
GGAACGGCGGCTGGCCGGCAAGATGCGGCGCTCCGAGGTGAAGGCGGCGCGCCGGATGAAGCCGGATTGACGTCTCTCCGCCGCTCGCGACCCGCGCGGTGCAGCACATCGCAATAGCCGAAAGACCGGCTGCTGCTGTTCCCGATCAACCGGACGAATGCATCCTTGCCCCCGAGCTTCAGGCCATCGCGCCTATGCACTGCGTCGCGCGGCGCAGCTTGTCGGCCAGATCCTTGGCCAGGTTTTCCAGCATGATCGCCTTGAACTGCGGTACTTCCGCCGAAATGCGCTCGAATTCGCTGACCTTCAGCACCCGGCACTGGACTTCGGTGTCGGCGTATACCGTCGCGCTGCGGGTGGTCTGGCCGAGCAGCACCATCTCGCCGAAGTTCATGCCTGCGCCCAGCGACACGATGCGCTGGTGACCACCGTCCTCGGTCGGTACCAGTACGCTGACATGGCCGGATTCGATGAAGAACACGCGTCCGTCGTCGGCCTGTCCGACGGTGAGTATCTGGTCGCCGACCGCGAAGGTCTGCCGGTATGCGGTGGCCTCGACCCGGTCGATCAGATCCGCCGGCATGCCGCGGAACAGCGCGCAGTCGGCAAGAGACCAGTTTTCGGTCGACGACCACAGCGTGTCGCCGACCAGCCGGTTTTCGCACCATTCGACCGCCAGGTCGTTGTCCTCGAAATTGAGTATGCCGCGGTCGCCGTTGCGCGCGGATTTGCGCAGGCGGTCGAGCACGCCTGCGCTGTCACGGATGCGCGCGTACACCACGGCGATGCCGTCGTCCATGAAACCGACGCGCGCCTTGTTCAGCAGATAGGCGGCGCTTTCGGAGATGCCGTCCACCTGGTTCATGTCGAGGATGAAGCTGTGGCTGTCGGGCGCCATCTCCTGCATGCGCCGGATCACGTACTCGATGCCATCGACCGACAGGAAGCCATGCAGGCACAGGTACTTGATGCGATGTGCCTCGGTGTTCAGGAAGGCGCGTGTCTCGCCGACGGTCTGGCGACGCGACGGCGCGTCGGCGCCGGTGTAGACGCGGCCCAGGGTTCTGCGCGGATCGCCTGCCGGCGTGAAGACATGCAGGTTGAAGTCCTTCGACAGACTCTTGCAGGCGGCGATGCCGCGCACGCTGTTGCCCTTCTCGTCGAGGCGCGGCGAGAAGATGGCGATGCCGAAGCGGCCGGGCAGCACGGCGATGATGCCGCCGCCGACGCCGCTCTTGGCCGGGATGCCGATCTCGTACAGCCAGCTGCCCGCATAGTCGTACATGCCGCAGGTCGCCATGACGCTGAGCACGCGTTCCACGTGTTCCGCCGGCAGCGCCCGTTCGCCGGTGAGCGGATGCACGCCGCCGTTGGCCAGCGTTGCTGCCATGAATCCGAGGTCCTGGCAGCTGACTTCGATCGAACACTGGCGGAAGTAGTTTTCCAGCGATGCCATGGGTTCGCCGTCGATGATGCCGAAATTCTTCAGCATCCAGGCAATCGCGCGGTTGCGAAAGCCGGTGGCGCTCTCCGAACGGTAGACGTCTTCATCCACCGTGATCGGCCGGCCGATGAAGGTCGAGATGGAATCCTTGATACGCCGCCACTGGGCCTCGGGCGTGTCGCCCGCGACCAGGCTGGTGGTGGCGATCGCACCGGCGTTGATCATGGGGTTGATAGGCGCACCAGTTTGGGGATCGAGGCTGATCGAATTGAAGGCGTCTCCGCTCGGTTCCACGCCGACCTTGGCGCTCACGAAGTCGACCCCGCGGTCCGCCAGTGCAGTGCCGTAGACGAAGGCTTTCGAAATCGACTGGATGGTGAAGCGCTGGTCCGAATCGCCTACCGAATAGACCTTCCCATCCATGGTGACGATGCTGATGCCGAACCAGTCGGGGTTGGCTTTGGTGAGTTCGGGAATGTAACTGGCCAGTTCACCCTGGTCGATACCGGAAAGACGGCTGTGCAGGCCTTCGAGATATGCCTGGATCGGGGATTGCATGGGGTATCCCTTTTATTTGCGCGAATGACTGACTGCTTGAATCAGCAAATCCCATGCCCAGCGTCCATCATCGGTAACCCTGCGGGCGTACGCTTGCCGCTGCAGCGGAAAGGGTGGCCCGGATGCTGCATGGCTGTGCGAGAGCCCGGCCGGGCAGCTTCTGCCTGATCTCCGTAAAAACATCCGGACAGACATGACTTCGATGAACGACAGGACCAAACGGATAGGCAAGGCGCTGGCGGTTGGCGTACTGACGGCACTGGCCGGCGTGCTGATCGCCCTGACCGATGCCGGCACCACTTTCGAACGCAGTGTCGGCCTGTCATGGCTGTTCAACATCCGCGGCCCGGTCGCGCCGCCATCGGACGTGGTGGTGGTCGCGATCGACGGGCGCACCGGCGATCAGCTGGGTCTGCCGAGCCTGCCGCGCGAATGGCCGCGTTCCACGCATGCCCGTCTGGTCGACGAGCTGACGCGGCGAGGCGCTGCTGCCATCGTGTTCGACATGCAGTTCGACAAGCCCAAGTCGCCCGACGACGATCGCATCTTCGCCCGCGCAGTCGACGCGTCGGACCGGGTCGTGCTGATCGAGCTGGTGACCGGCAAGCGACAGCCCGTTGCCGACGCCGAAGGACGGACGACCGGGACCATCTGGGTCGAGGAACTGGTGCAGCCGCTGCCGATGCTGATCGACGCGGCCAAGGGGCTGGCGACCTTTCCGCTGCCGAAGATCGATGCGGCGGTCTATGAATTCTGGGTGTTCAAGGAAAGCGTCGGCGATGCGCCGACGCTGCCCGCCGTCGCGCTGCAGGTGCATGCACTGAAGGTGCATAGGGAGTGGATGTCGCTGCTGCGCCGGATCGACCCGGCCGCTTTCGACGGCGTGCCGGGCGAGGCTGCCGGGATCGGCAAGGCCGCGCAGCTGCATGGCCTGATGGGCAGCTTCCGCAGCGTGTTCGAGAAGGATCCGGGTGCTGCGGACCGCCTGCAGCACCTGATTGCGCTTGATCCGCAATTGTCCGGCAGCGATGACGGACGCCTGCTGCGCGCGCTGACCGGCCTTTATGGCGGCGATCCGCACCGGCTGCTCAATTTCTACGGACCACCGGGCACCATTCCGACCGTGCCCTATCAGGACGTGCTCGGCGGGCGTGAGGCCGGCGGCTTCGATTTCCGAGGCAAGACAGTGTTCGTGGGGTTTTCCGATCTGTACGACCCGGGTCATCCGGACCGTTTCTACACGGTGTTCACCAACGCCGACGGCGTGGACCTCAGCGGTGTCGAGATCGCCGCGACGGCCTTCGGCAACCTGATGACCGACCGTTCGACGAGGACGCTGGACGGCATCCAGATGCTCGCCGTTCTGCTCGGCTTCGGCCTGCTTGCCGGATCGCTGGCCTACCTGCTACCGGCGGTGGCTGGCGTACCGCTGGTCATCGTGCTTGCCGGCGCCTACGCCGCCGTCGCGCAGTGGCTGTTCAATGGCTCGGGGCTGTGGATTCCTGTTGCGACACCCTTGCTGGTCCAGTTTCCGCTGGCGCTGTTCCTCGGACTGTCAGGTCAGTACCTGCTGGAACGCACACGCGGACAGCGGATGAGCAAGGCGCTGAGCTATTACCTGCCGGAGAGCGTCGCGCGCGACCTGACCGACCGTCAGGTCGACCCGCATGCGTTCAACAAGGTCGTGTACGGCACCTGTCTGGCGACCGACATGTCGGGCTTCTCGACCATTTCGGAAGAACTGCCGCCGGATCAGCTGGCGGTGTTCCTGAACGACTACTTCGATACGCTGGCCCGGGCGCTGAAGCGCCAGCAGGTGGACGTCACCGAGTTCCGGGCCGACGCCATCATGTGCGCATGGACTGCCGACAGCCCGGACATGATGGTCCGCCGCAGGGCGGTGCTGGCCGCGCTGGAAGCGGCGGACGCCATCGGGACCTTCAAGGCGCGCCATCCGATGCTGAAAGCGTCGCTGCGCGTCGGGCTCGAGGCAGGGCACTTCTACGTGGGTCATGCCGGCGGCGGCGGGCATTTCGTGTTCAGCATCGTCGGCGATACCGCCAACACGGCGTCACGCATCGAAGGGCTGAACAAGCACGTCGGCACGCAGATTCTCGCCACCGGCGCAGTCGTCGCGGGTCTGGACGGATTCCAGCTGCGGCCGCTCGGTGACTTCCAGTTCGTCGGCAAGACCGTCGGCATCCCCATCTTCGAAATCATGGGGCTGTCGGGCGACGCATCGGAGACGCAGAGACGCCTGCTGGAACGTTTCGCCGACGCGCTCGCGGTCTTTCAGTCAGCCGACTGGGCGTCGGCCGCAACCCTGTTCGAAGCCCTGCTCGGGGACTATCCGGACGATGGGCCGACGCGCTTCTACCT
>DATCUL010000400.1:0-2273 GCA_036567405.1 Methyloversatilis sp.
CGCGAGGTCGATGCGGCTGGCGGAAAAATTGACCCACCCGCGCTGCGGATGGAGCGTGCCGTCCGGCAGTTGCAGTTCCACCTCGCGCAGGCTGCGCACGGCGGCGCGGCCGCCCGGGACCTTCGCCAGGTCGCCGTCGGACAGGCTGAAGCGCACCCAGACCGGGTTGATCTGCACGATCGAGGTCAGCAGGCTGTCACTGCCGGCATTGACCAGCGCGCCCTCCGACCGGGCACGGCCGGTCATGCCTGCCACCGGCGCCGTCACGCTGGTGTAGGACAGGTTCAGTTCGGCCTGCCGCACGGCCGCCTCGGCCGACTTGACCGCTGCCTTCGACACCGCGCTGGCCGAGCGCGTGTCGTCGAATTCCTTCTGGCTGATCGCGCGTTCGGCCACCAGCCCCTGCAGACGCTGCAGTTCGCGCGTCGTCTGCTCGTCGACCGCCTGCGCCTCGGCCAGCTGGGCCCGCGTCTGGGCCAGCACGATCTCGAACGGCGCCCGCTCGATGCGGAACAGCGGCTGGCCGGCCCGGACAGCCTCGCCTTCTTCATACAGCCGCTTCTCGAGGATGCCGGTCACCCGCGCCCTGACTTCGACTTCGCGCACCCCTTCGGCCCGCGCGACGGCCTCGATCACCAGCGGCACACGTACCGGCTCGACCTGGATCACCGTGACCGGTACCGCCGGCGGCGCCAATGCAGCAGCTTGTGACGGTTTGTCGCCGGAACAGCCTGCACCGCACAGCGTCGCCAGCAGCAACGAGACCAGTGTGGCAATGGAAAAGGGGGATGTGCGGTGGCCAGCCATTGACGGGTTCTCCTCGACTCGGCTTGCAATTATATACACGCACGAATGTTTGTTTAAGGCCGTCGGGGCAGGTTTCCTGCCCGGCAACGGTCAGGCGGAAACGCCCCCTTCGGGCGTCGAAGGCTGCGGGTCGCCCTGCCCGGCGCTCTCGACCAGGCCCTGCAGGCGCCGGCGTACCATGTGGATGTGCGCACGCAACTGGTAGTGGTAATCGGCGTGCGACAGCGGCACGGTGATCCGGCTCACTGCCAGTTCGATACGGTCCAGATCGTCCAGCCACTCCGCCCCCGGGCGCCGGGTCCCATCCTGCAGCGCCTGACGCTCCAGATCCTTCAGTTCGCCGTACCAGCGATACAGCTTGCTGCGCACGCGCCAGACGTACAGCTGCGGAAGTATCTTGAACAGCGGCACCGCCAGGGCCAGCAGCGGCACCAGCAGCACGATCATGCGGTCGAGCAGGTTGGCGATCGAGAACGGCAGATAGCGCTGCAGGAAGGGCGGGCCGACCTCGTAGTAGCGGGCCGCGCGCGGATGCAGTGCGAAGTCGCCGCCATCCGCCTTCGGAAATTCGCCCGGACGCTGGAACACGGTCGCTTCGGCGTGTGCCCGCTTCATCGCACCCAGCATCAGGTCGATCAGCGCCGGATGCGTGTCCTCACGCGCCACGATATAGGCCTGCGTGGCCACCAGTGAAATGTCGCGTGGCGGAATGTCGCGCACGAAGTCGATCGCACCGCGCGGCAGCGTGAGCATGCTCAGATGCGGGAAGCGGCGCGCGTAGGCGGGCGCCTGCGTCATGCTCATCAGCGAGATGCCTTCGGAGTAGAGCAGCGCCCACACCGAGGCCGAATGCACTGCACCCACCACCACCAGCGCATCGATGCGGCGTGCCAGCAGCGCGGCCACGCCGGCGGTGCCGCCCAGCGGTTTGAGCAGCTTCATGTCGTCGGTCAGCGCATGGGCGGCCAGCAGCTGCAGCGCCAGATAGCGCGTGCCGCTGCCCTCGACGCCGATTCCGATGCGCAATCCCTTCAGTTGATCCAGCCGTTCCAGACCCGGGCGCCCGCGATAGAACACCCAGACCGGCTCGTAATACACCGAACCCAGCGACAGCAACCCTGGCGGCGGGCTGTCAACGCTGCCACCCTGCACGAATGCGAAGTCGACCGCCTGCTCGGGATCGGCAAGACGCTTGAGATTCTCGATCGAGCCCGCACTGGTCAGCAGATTGACGCTGACGCCGAAAGGCTCGATCAGGGGTCGGTAACGCGCGCAGAAGGTTTCGTAGGCCGACCCTTCTGCGCCGCAGGACAGCGTGGTCTGGTCCGGCGGCGCCGGTTTGATGTAGCGCGCGGCAAACCAGAAACCGGCACCGACGATCAGCAGCACCGGCAGCGCCAGGGCGAACATGTCACGGAAGGACAACTGGCGCAGCCAGTTGCGCAGCGTCGAGGCGCGCAGCGTAT
>DATCUL010000401.1:0-5680 GCA_036567405.1 Methyloversatilis sp.
GTGCCGACGGCCTGGCCGTGGTGGCGGACACCGATTTCGACCAGATCGTCATCGCCGAAGCGGCGGGCAAGGCCGGCAAGGTGTCGATCCAGGGCGCCTTCTCGCTGATAGACAGCACCCTGCACACGACCGCCCAGATCGCGTCCGGCACCACCGTCAATGCGCGCGACGTCGTGCTGCAGGCGACCGACAACAGCATGTCCATCAACGTCGCCGGCGGCATTGCGCGGTCGGGCAGCGTCGGCATCGGCTTCTCGATCGCAGTGAACGATCTCGACCGCGACACGCGTGCGCTGATCGGCAACCGCCTTCTCGAAACCGGTACCGGCGGCACGCTCACGGCCAGCGGCAATGTCTACCTGAAAGCGGTCTCCGATGCCACGCAGGGTGCGTTCACCATCGCCGGCTCGCTGCCGGCAGGTTCGGACGACAGCGTTGACGGCAAGCCGGGTGGCGACGGCAAGAAAACCAACGCCAAGGATGCCGGCGAGCAGGGCAAGTCCGGCATCGGCATTTCGGCGGCGGTGTCGATCAACACGGTCAGCGACACGACCGTTGCCGCGGTCTCCGACCTCACCAGCGTATCGGTGCAGGGCACCGCCGCGTCCTCGCTTGCGATCGACGCCGATGCCGATCTGGTCACTGATCGGACGGTTGCGCTGACGCATGGTCTGAACCTGAGTTCGAGCAACAACGCGCTGGCACTGGCCGGCGCCGGTGCGCTGACCGTCGGCAGCGGCAAGAAGGCCGGACTGGGCGGCGCCTTCACCTGGAACCAGCTGGACAAGATCACGCAGGCCGGCATCGCGCGTACTTCGCTGACGTTGTCCGGCGCAGGCAATGTCGTGCTCAACGCATACAACGGTGGCGCGATGTGGTCGATCGCCGCCGGCGTGGCGACCGGGCAAAAGGTCGGCGCCGCGGGTTCGGTGGCCTACAGCAATGTCGATAACGACACGCGTGTCACCGTCGACAGGGCCGGTGTCGATACCGGCGGCACCGTGACGCTGACTTCACGTGACGACTCCGACATCCGCAGCGTGGCCGGTGCGGCGAGTTATGGCGGCAAGGCGGGCTTTGGCGCCGCGGTCGCGATTTCGACGGTGGATTCCGACACTGTCGCCGAACTGCTCGGCGACAAGACCGACAGCGATGAAGAAGTGGTGCGCGGCGGCAGCGGCATTTCCGCCAGTGCGACCAGCAATAACGGCATCGTGTCGGTCGCCGCGTCGCTGGGTGCGTCGAACGGCGTGTCGCTGAGCGGCGCGGTCACCATCAACTCGATCACCAACGAAACGCGCGCGCTGGTCGACACGCTCACGCTGAAGTCCGGCGGCGCCATCGCGCTGACGGCCAGCGATCAGTCGACCATAGAGTCGCTCGCGGGCGCGGTCGGGTTTTCGCTCAGCACGGCGGGCATCGGCGTTGCCGTTGCGTACAACGACATCGGCAATCAGACGCGGGCAGCGGTCGAAGATTCTCTGGTGACGGACCCGGCCGGCGCCAAGGTGGCGTCGCTGACACTGACAGCCGGCAATACCTCGACCATCAGGTCGGCCTCGGTGGCCGGCGGGCTGGCGAAGGATTTCGGCGGCGCCGGTTCGGCGTCGACCAATTTCACCGACGGCACCAGCACGAAGGCTGAAATCGTCGACTCGGACGTCGACGCCTCCGCCGCCGACGTGACGGTCAGTGCGACCGACACCTCGACCATCGAATCGCTGGCCGGTGGCGTCGGTCTCGGCCTGTCGGCCGGATTCGGCGCTGCGGTCGCCGTCAACGACATTGGCAACGTGACGCTGGCCCGGGTGTCCGGCAGGAAGACGGCCGGTGGCTTCGATGTCGCCAGCGTCGTCATCAGTGCCGATTCGCAGGCCACGATCAAGACGGCGTCGGTCGGCGTCGGTGCCGGCGTCAAGGTTGGCGTGGGTGGTTCGGTCGCGGTCAATCTGGTCGGTTCGGACACGCGTGCGCTGATCGAGAACGCTGCCGTGATCGAGGCCAGCGACGACGTCGCCGTGTGGGCCGAAGCCGACGACCGCATTTCGGTGCTGGCGGGCGCGGCCGGTGTCGGCCTGACCGCTGCCGGCGTCGGTGCGTCGGTGACCGTGAACGAGATTTCCGGCACCACCGAGGCGGCGATCAAGAGCAGCCGGGTGGCTGCGCGGGCGAAGCAGGGGACCGGCGTCAGCGTGAACACCGGCGAGGTTGCCGATGTCGACCTGCGTGCCAGCATCGACGCGATGAGTACCGAGGGCGGCGGCTATTCGTCCATCAATCCCTTCCATGCGCCCGACCTGACTGCGTCGCGCGGCAAGGAGAATGTGCGCGGCATCGCGGTGAATGCGCTGGCTACGCACCAGACGACGACCGCGGTCGCGAACATCGCCGGCGGCCTGTACGCCGGTGTGGCCGTGACCGCCAGCGTCAATCTGATCGGCGGCCTGACGTCGGCCACGGTGAGCGATTCCGTGCTCAACGGTGGCGACAACACGGGTGCCTCGGCTGCGCAGGCGGTCAGCATCCGGGCGGCGGATCACGCCTACGGCAACACCTTCATCGGTTCGATCGCGGTCGGTGCCGCCGGACTCGGCGCGTCGGCCGACGTCAATGTGTTCGAGCGCACCACCACCGCAGCCGTGAGCGGCGCGGCGACAACGGTCGACGCCAGGGGCCGGGCGACCGTCGATGCGCTGTCCGCGCAGGGCGTGTCGTCGGTGGTGGTCGGCGGCGCGGGCGGCGTGGTGGCTGCGGTCGGCAGCGGCTCGATCGCCAAGTTCACCAGCACGACCCAGGCGTATGTGAACGGCGCGAGCTTCGACGTCGGCACGCTCGACGTCGGCGCGCACCACGGCTCGACCTTCTTCGTCACCGGCGGCGGCCTGGCTGTGGGCGGCGCCGCGCTGGCCGGCACCTTCGCGGTCGGTCTGGACACCAGCAGCACCTCTGCCCGCATCGACGATACGCAAATCGATGCCGATGGTCAGGTGAACGTGGCTGCCGGCAATTCGACCGACATGCGCACCTGGGCCATCGGCGGTGCCGGTGGCGGTTCGGCCGGCGTGGCAGGTGCGGTGGCGGTCGGCATCATCGACAGCACGACGACGGCGTCGGTGACGGACAGCCGTGTCGGCAGCGAAGCCGACCGTTCCGGCGGGCTTGCGGTGAGCGCGACCGACTCGGTCGTGACCGAAAGCCATGCCGGCGCGGCGGCGCTTGGCGGACTGGCCGGCGCGGGCGCCGGGGCATCGATCACCAAGATCGACAACACGACGACTGCGCTGATCCAGGACAGCGACGTCCATGTCGATCAGGACATCGCGGTCAGCGCCACGGCTCACCGCCAGCTGACGAATGTCGCCGCCGCGCTGGGCGCCGGCGGCACCGTCGGCATCGGTGGTGCCGCGGCAGTGACCTTGCTGAACGCCGGCATGAACAGCGATGCGTCCGGCGAACTGGACAGCAAGAAGGACGGCAGCCGGGGCACGCTGACCACGGCGCAGGACTTCTCGAATGAGGACCGGCTGTCGACCAGCGACACCGGCGGCAACATGCGCGCCACCGACGGCTTTTCCGAGGACGACATCAGCCGCGTCAATGGCCGCGCGAAGGTTGCGGCCAGGGACGACATCGCCCAGGCACCCGACGGGGCGACTTACGCGCGGATCATCGATACCGACGGCACGCGCGACACGCTGCAGGCCGGCGGCAACATCCGCATCGGCGCAAGCGAGCTGGACCGGGTGGACGTGAAGGCCGGCGGCCTGGCCGTCGGCGGTGTGGCAGGCGTCGGGGCGGCAGTCGGCGTGCTCGACGTGCGTCACGACGTGCGCGCGACCACGGTCGGCAAGATCACGCTGCAGGCCGACGGTGGCGACATCGAACTGAGCGCGGACACCGGGCGCCTGGATACCGGCAGCGAGGCGGTGAGCGTATCGAGCTTCCAGGCCGCGGGCGGGCTGGTCGGCGTCGGCGCCTCCGTGGCCACCGCCGATCTGGCCAATACGGTCGAAGCGAAACTGGGCGATGGCACGAATGCCACCGTCGGGTCCGCCGCGGGTGACGTGCGGGTGCACGCGGGCGACGCGATGGATGCGCACTCGAGCGCGCAGGGCTATGCGGTCGGCGTCGTCGCCGCGGGCATCGTCAAGTCGCGTGCGGAAAAGACCGGTGCGACCACGGCGCAGGTCGGGGAAGCGGATGGCCAGGTCGCGGCAGCCGCCACGGGGGTCACTACGTCCTGTGGCGTGTTCGACATCGAGGCAGTGCGCGGCGACACGGTCAGTGCACAGGCGACCGCAGGTTCGGGTGGCGTGGCCGCAGGGTCCGGTTCCGAAGCGACGGCCAGCGCCAGCGGTACGGCCAGCGCCGGCATCGCCGACCGGGTGACGGTGAACGCACCCGGATCGGCTGTTTCGGTGGCGGCACGCAGCACGCCGCAGGTCAGTGCGGTTGCCCGGGGCTACAACGGCTCGCTCGCGGTGTCGATCGGCGTATCGCTGGCGCAGGCGACGGCTGCGACGCAATCCTTCGCGACGGTCGGGCGCCACAATGGCATCACGGCGGGCAGTCTGTCGCTGAATGCGGCAACCTTGCTGCCCGGTCTGGCCAATACCGCGTATTCCTACGCCAACGCCACCGGCGGCTCGCTGCTGGTCGGTGCCAATGGCAGCAATTCGGTCGCCGGCAGCAATGCCCGCGTCAATGCGACGATCGGCGGCGACAACACCTTCGATATCGGCAATGCGACCTCGGTCACGGCCTCGAACCAGACGCGCCAGACGGCCGAAACCAGCGGCGTGACGTTCGGCGGCCTGCTCGCGCTGGGTGCGAATCTCGCCTCGTCCGGCGCCGAATCGGTGACGCTTGCGTCGATCGACAACAACAACACAGGGACGGTTGGCGCCGCGCTTACCGTGCTCGCGACCGGCGACGACCGGACCTACGCCGACGCGGTGGCCGGTTCGGGGGGCGTCATCGGCGGTGCAGCGGCATCGGCATCGACGCGCAACCTGTCCGATACGCAGGCGCTGCTTGGCGGCGGCACGGCCACAGACGCACTGAGGACCGCTGCACAGGGGCGCATCGAGGTGCGCGCCGATCACACGGCGACCTTCAACACCCGTGTCGATTCGCTGGCGGCCGGCGTGGTCGGCGCCAGCGGTGCGGTGGCGTTCAATGACATCGACGCCCGGGTGATTGCCGGCATTCGCGCCGGCGCCAACCTGCGTACCTGGGATCTGGACGTCAGTGCGCTGAACCAGACACGCAAGCCCTGGATCACGCGTCTCGAAGGGGGGCGGACGGTCGACGTGTTCAACGTGTTCGCCGGTGCCGGTGGCGTGGCGGGCGGTGCGGCCGGATCCAGCACCACGTGGGTGGACAACGTCACGCTGGTCGAGGTCGGCAACGACGCGCAGGTGCGCGTGCTGGGCGATCCGGACGACGCCGGGCGCACCCGCTTCAACGCGGTGTCGGACGTGATGCTGCGCGATCGCGCCAAACTGGAGGCGGGCGGAGCGATCAGCGCGGCCGACGCCGAATCCATCGTCGAAGTGAACGCCAACCCCATCGCCCTGGGCGACGGTGGGCGTACGGAGGCACGTGTCGGCAGGAATGTCGTCATCGATACCGTGGGCGACTTCGATCTCGCGGCGCGCGAACATGCGGACGTCGAGGC
>DATCUL010000402.1:0-16516 GCA_036567405.1 Methyloversatilis sp.
GGCCGGCCGCTGTTCGGCCGGGGCGCTGCGCAGCAGCGCGCGCTTGACGCTGGACAGCAGCTTGGCCAGTGCGATCGGTTTCTCCAGGAAGTCCAGCGCACCGATACGGGTCGCCTCGACCGCCGAATCTATGGTGCCGTGACCGGACATCATGATGACCGGCATGGTCAGCTGGCCGCTGGAGGCCCACTCCTTCAGCAGCGTGATGCCGTCAGTGTCGGGCATCCAGATATCGAGCAGCACAAGATCCGGGCGCATCGCCTGGCGCGCAGCGCGCGCGCTGGCCGCGTTTTCGGCCAGCGTCACGTCATGTCCCTCATCCCTGAGGATTTCCGAGAGCAGTTCCCGGATGCCCATTTCGTCATCTACAACCAGTATGCGAGCCATGTTTTCCTGACTTTCAGGCTGCCAGCGGCAGCGCTATGCGGATTTCCGCGCCATGTGGCGCGACATTCTCTATTTCTATGCGTCCGTCGTGTTCGTCGACGATCTTCTTCACGATGGCCAGCCCCAGGCCGGTACCGCGCGCCTTGGACGTGACATAGGGTTCGAATGCACGTGCCAGCACCTGCGGCGGAAAGCCGTGGCCGTTGTCGCGCACTGCCAGTTCCACGCGACTGCCGCGGCGCCGCGTCCGGATGCTGATGCTGGGTGCGGTGGCGTCTGACAACGCGTCCTGCGCGTTCTGCAGCAGATTGTGGATGACCTGGCGCAGCTGGCCGGCGTCGCCGGTGATGTCGGGCAGTCCTGCTTCCAGCTGGCGGTCGATGCCCGGCTGTGTCGTGTCGTACAGCCCGAGCACTTCGTCGACCAGCCGGTTCAGGTCGAGTGGCGCCAGCACCGGCTGCGGCAGCCGGGCGTAGTCGCGGAAGGCATTCACCATGTTCTTCATCGCCTCGACCTGATCGACGATGGTCGAGGTGGCGCGCGCCAGCAGCCGCTGGCCTTCCGGGTCGAGCCTGTCGGACAGCTTGAACTGCAGCCGCTCGGCCGACAGCTGGATCGGCGTCAGCGGATTCTTGATTTCGTGCGCCAGCCGGCGGGCCACTTCACCCCAGGCCGCGCTGCGCTGCGCGGAAATGAGCTGGGTGATGTCGTCGAACACCACGACGAAGCCGCCGCCGCCGGCCTGCGGCAGTTGCGAGCCGCGCAGCAGCAGCGTCTTGCCGGGACCGAACGGGTCGGCGATGTCGATCTGCCGGCTCCACGATTCCTGTCCATCATCGATCGCGGCCATGATGGCGTCGCGCAGTTCCGGGTGCCGCGGCCACTGCGCCAGCGACAGCGCTTCCCAGCCTTCGAGCCGGTCGTCGAGGATGGCCATGGCGCCCTGATTGGCGGCGCGCAGCCGGGTGGACGGACCGAAGGCGAGCACGCCGGCCGACAGGTTGCCCAGCACGCCCTCAAGGTAGGTGCGAGCAGCTTCGGTTTCGGAGCGGCTGCGTTCGGCCTGTGCGCGCGCCTCGTTGAGCTGTTCGGTCATGCGGCGGAAGGACTGGGTCAGCGTGCCCAGTTCGTCGCGCGTTGCCAGTGCCGGAATCGGGCTGAAGTCACCCTGCATGACCGCATCGGTGCCGCGCGCCAGGATGGACAGCGGGGCCGACATGCGGCGACTGATCACGAACGCGACCGCCAGCGCCGACAGCAGCGCCAGCAGCAGTGCCAGCGTCAGCGTCAGCGAGAAGATGCGCTTGAGTCCGAGCCGGGCGAGCGACAGTTCCTGATAGTCGCGGTAGGCGTTCTGCACCGCTTCGGCATTGCGGGCGAGCGAGGCCGGAAGTGGCTGGGTCAGCTGCAGCACCGGGGCGTCCGACGCCAGCGAACTGCCGCCGACGAGTACCAGCGCGCGCACTGTCAGGCCATCGGCGGAGTCAGTTTCGACCGCCGACAGTCCGGCGCCCTGACGTGCCTGCCGCAATTGTGTCGGCGACGGCAGCTGCGGCACCAGCCGGGTGTCGGCCGAACTGGTCGATACCACCCGCCCCTGCGGTGAAAACAGGGTGGCACTGGCTGCACCCGATTGCTCGCGCAGAATGTCGAGACGGGCACTGCGCTTGAGCGGCGGTGTGTCGGTCAGGTCGCGCGCCATCGAGCGCGCCTTGTCCAGCAGATCGGCCGACAGGTAGTCGAGCGTGTTGCGGCCCAGCACCAGACCACCTTCGAGCGCCTGTTCGATGCGCACGTTGAACCAGGAATCGACCGAGCGCGACACGAAATTGACCGACAGCACGTAGATCAGCGCGCCGGGTGCGACCGCCAGCGCAGCGAAAGCGGCGAACAGCCGCAGTTTGAGGCGCGACCCGAATACCGCGGCGCGGTGATCGCGCAGCAGCTGCGTCACCAGCCAGGCAACCAGGGCGAGCAAACCGGCTGCCACGGCTATGTTCAGGCCGAGCAGCAGCGGGTAGTTGCGTGCGAACAGCGTGGTGTTCTCACTGGCCAGCGAAAGCAGCAGCAGCAGCACGCTGCTGATCGCGGTGGTGGCGATGATGAAATGTCTCATCTCGCCTCCGGCGCCCGGGCGGTGAAGCCCCAGCGTTCCCATTCCGATTCCAGCGTCCAGTCGCGGTTGCTCATTGCGCTGAGCTGGAACGGTTTGGGCAGCTGCGTGACGTCCAGCCGCAGTCGCAGCGACGCGACATAGCTTTCGCCGGCCTTCAGACGGTTGTGCTCGGCTACTGGCCAGCTGCGCAGCCGGCCGATCAGATTGAGCGCCTCTTCCAGCGAATCGAAGCTCTGGTGCAGCGCGCCGGTCGACACCCGGTACTGTCGGGTCAGTGCGTAGTAGCTGAGCCGGTAGGTCTGCGTGCGCTCGGCGACGTTTTCGTCCAGCCAGTACCAGCGTGGCCGGCGGATGTCGAATTCGAGAATGAAATAGAGCGCGACACCGCGCGTCACCGCTTCGGCCAGTCGGGGTGACAGCGTGACCGCGATGTCGGTCGACAGCTGATAGCCCTCGTCTGTGCTGTCCAGCCTGAGCTCGCGCATGGTGATGCCGCCGGCTGCGCTGCACGCGGCATGCACGCACATCAGTAGTGCGAACAGCAGCGCGCGCAGCCTTCCGGGCGTCAGCTCAGGCAGGGTGAAGCTGCTTCTGCAACAGTGCGTAGAAGAAGCCGTCATGCTCGGCGGTGGGCAGCAATTGCAGGTCGAATACGCCACATGGGCTCAGGCGTTGGCAGTCGGCATGGCGGGTGACGAAGGTCGCCACCTGATCCTGATTTTCGGCACGGAATACCGAACAGGTGGCGTAGAGCAATTTACCACCGGGAGCGAGCACGCGCCAAAGTGCCTCGAGCAGCGCACGCTGTTGTGCGGCGAACTTCGCGACGTCGGCCGGCCGGCGCAAGCACTTGGCGTCCGGATGGCGGCGTACCACGCCGGACGCGCTGCATGGCACGTCGGCCAGGATGCGGTCGAACGGCTTGCCGTCCCACCAGGCGTCGAGGTCGGCGGCGTCAGCGATCGCGATTGCGCCATTCAGTCCGAGGCGCTCGAAATTTTCGGTGATGCGCTGCGCCCGGTGGGCGCTGTGGTCCAGCGCCAGCAGGTCGATGTCGGCCAGTTCCAGCAGGTGCGAAGCCTTGCCGCCCGGCGCGGCGCAGGCGTCGAGCACGCGTTGTCCGGGGCGTACGTCGAGCAGCCCGGCCGCGTGCTGCGCGCCCAGATCCTGTACCGACAGCTCGCCGGCGGCAAAGCCGGGCAGCTTGGCGACCGGGCAGGGTCTGGCCAGCAGGATGCCGGTGTCGCCTCGGGCCTCGGCCTCGATGCCGGCCTCGGCCAGTTGCGCCAGCGCCCTGTCCAGCGAGCTGCGGCGCAGGTTGACGCGCAGCGACATCGGCGGATGGCTGTTTCCCTGCTGCGCGATGTCCTGCCAGTGCTTCGGATGATCGTGGCGCAGCGTGTCCAGCCACCAGCGTGGATGCTGCCAGCGGGCCGCATCGTCGCCGGCGACCGCCGCATCGAGTTCCGCGGTGCGCCTCAGGGCGCTGCGCAGTACCGCGTTCATCAGGCCGCCGAAGCGCTCGCCTCCCATGGTCCGTCCCGCTTCGACCGCCTGGTTCACGGTGGTGTGCGCAGCGTCGGGGCGCGCTTCGAGCCGGCACAGCGCGACCTGAAGCAGTGCCCGGCGATCGAACTGGTGCACCGGTTTCGGCATCAGCACCGCGAGCCGCCGTTCCAGCGCCACATGTGCGCGCAGGCACTGGTAGGCCATGTCGCGCACTGCGGCCGTGTTGCCGGACAGTGCTTCCGGCGTGCGGCCGAAGGCCTCGTCGAGCGCGTCACCGGCCAGCACGGCGGCGACCGCGTGTGCGGCACCGAGCATCGAGGCGGCCAGGGAATCGGGTGCGGGTTGCCTGCTGCGGGAGGGCGAAGAACTCAATGTGATGGCGCTGATGAAGGGCGACGTCCGCCCGGCGCCGGATTGTACGCCGTGCGCTCAGCCCGCCCAGGCATGGCGCTGGAACGCCTCCAGCGGCGCATGGCGCAGCGCGTTCCGATGCGTGGCAACCAGCACCACCTGCGGTGCCTTGCCGGCCTCGAAAGCTTCGCGCCAGCGGGCCGCGCACAGGCACCAGCGGTCGCCGGCACGCAGGCCGGGAAAATCGAATTCCGGGCGCGGCGTCGACAGATCGTTGCCGCGGTCGCGTGAAAAGGCGAGGAAGTCGTCGGTCATCACCGCGCAGACCGTGTGCGAACCGAAGTCGTTCTCGTCGGTGTTGCAGCAGCCATCGCGGAAGAAGCCGGTCAGCGGCTTGAACGAACAGGGCTCCAGCGGCCCGCCCAGCACGTTGAGTGCGCTGCCGTCGGGACGCCAGCCGCGGTCCATGATCAGCGGGCCAGCGCGCGCAGCCGCGCGACGCGTTCTTCGGTGGCGGGGTGGGTGCTGAACAGGCCGCGCAGGCCGCCGCCGGACAGCGGATTCATGATCATCATCTGGCCGGTTTCCGGATGCTCTTCGGCGGTGTGCATGGGTATCCCTCGTGCGTAGGCATCGATTTTCGTCAGTGCGTCGGCCAGCGCATGCGGGTCGCCGGATATTTCCGCGCCGCCGCGGTCGGCACCGAATTCGCGGGTCCGCGAGATCGCCATCTGGATCAGCATGGCCGCGATCGGTGCGAGTACGGCGACGATGATACCCACGATGGGGTTCGCCGGGCGTCCTTCGGAGTCGCGGCCACCGCCGAAGAACATGCCGAACTGCGCCAGCGATGAAATGGCGCCCGACACCGTGGCCGAGATGGTCGAGATCAGGATGTCGCGGTTCTTCACGTGCGCCAGTTCGTGAGCCATGACGCCGCGCAGTTCGCGCGCCGACAGCATCTGGACGATGCCGGTCGTGGCCGCGACCGCGGCGTTCTCCGGGTTGCGGCCGGTGGCGAAGGCATTGGGCTGCGCCTCGTCGATGAGATAGACGCGCGGCATCGGCAGGTCGGCGCGCCGTGCCAATTCAGCCACCATGTTGTACAGGTAGGGTGACGACGTGGCGTCGACTTCCCGTGCGTTGTACATGCGCAGCACCATCTTGTCCGAGAACCAGTAGGCCCACAGGTTCATCGCACCGCCGAACAGCAGCGCAAGCAGCATGCCGCCCTTGCCGCCGATGGCTGCACCGACGACGCCGAACAGCGCGACGATGCCCGCCATCAGAATCGAGGTCTTGAGCCAGTTGCCGAACATTGCAGTCACCCTGAAGCAGAATTTGGACGCACGATAGATTGCGTCCGGTGCAGAAAATTCAACGGCCCGGTCAGCTGTCGTGCAGTTCCGGGAGGTTTGCCCGCTGGCCGGCGGAAAAAGGGTGTCCGCGCAGGAACTCGGACACCGGCAGACGACGTCCGCCAGCGACCTGCAGTTCGGTCACGCGCAGCGAACCCTGTCCGCAGCCTATCCGGATGCCGTCGTCACCGACCTCACTGATGACGCCGGGTTCGCCGATCCGTGCTTCGGGCGAGGCACGCCACACCTTGATCGCGGCCGCATCAACCGTCATCACTGCGCCCGGAAACGGGTCGAAGGCGCGGATCATGCGATCCAGCTCGATCGCCGGTCGTCGGAAATCCAGCACCGCCTCGGCCTTGCTGATCTTGGCCGCGTAGCATGCGCCGGCTTCAGCTTGCGGCTGTGCCGTGATGCGTCCGGCCAGCAGGTCGGGCAGCGTGTCGATCAGCAGCCGGGCGCCGGCCTCCGCCAGGCGATCGTGCAGCGAGGCGGCCGTTTCGGTGTCATGGATGTCGAGTGCGCACTCGGCCAGCACCGGACCGGTGTCGAGCCCGGCATCCATCTGCATCAGCGTGATGCCGGTGCGCCGGTCACCCGCCTCGATCGCACGCTGTATCGGTGCCGCACCGCGCCAGCGTGGCAGCAGGGAGGCGTGGATGTTGATGCACCCCAGCCGCGGTATTTCAAGTACGGACGGCGGCAGCAGCAAGCCGTAGGCAACGACCACCAGCAGGTCGGGTGCTGCTTCGACGAGCGGCGCACGGAGTTCCGGCGTCTTCAGTGTGGCAGGCTGGGCGACGGTCAGGTCGTGCGCCAGTGCGCGCTGCTTGACCGGGCCGGGCAAGAGCTTCATGCCGCGGCCGGACGGACGGTCGGGCTGGGTGAGCACCAGCGGAATGTCGCAATCGAAGCCGGTCAGGGCGTCGAGTACGCGCGCGGCGAATTCCGGCGTGCCGGCGAACGCGATGCGGGGCCGCATCAGGCGCTCTCGCGCGCCTGCTTCATCAGCCGGGTCTTGATGCGGGTCTGCTTGAGCTGGGACAGGTGATCGACGAATACCTTGCCCTGGAGGTGATCCATCTCGTGCTGGATGCACACGGCAAGCAGCCCGTGCGCCTCGATTTCGCGTTCACCGCCGTCGAGCGTCTGCGTCACGATCCGGACATGCTCGGCGCGCGTCACCTTGTCGTAGATGCCGGGCAGCGACAGACAACCCTCTTCGTAGACCTGCTCGCCGTCGCGCTCGACGATGCGCGGGTTGATCAGCGTGATCAGCTCGCTGCGGTCCTCGCTGGTGTCGATCACGATGACCTGACGGTGTACATCGACCTGCGTTGCGGCCAACCCGATGCCCGGCGCCGCGTACATGGTTTCGGCCATGTCGGCGGCCAGCTTGCGGATGGATTCGTCCACCACGGCAACCGGTGCCGCCTTCTTGCGCAGGCGGGGGTCAGGAAACTTCAGTATCGGGAGCAGAGCCATAAAAGTCGTGCTGATTTAATGGATTAGCAGTGAATTTTCATGCAGACTGTCATTACGTAACGCAGCTTGCTACACTTGCGCATGCAGATGGCTTGAGCTTCGTCGATCGCCCGCCAGTGGCGGCTGTTGACGGCTGACAGGTCTGTACGTGCAGCAATGGCGCAACAGCGCCGGTCCGTAACGATATCGAGAGGCAAACCCCCGGGCAGGTTCCGGTCGCGCGACGCTCAAAGAGTGCTGTTGCGCAGCGGACTGCCAGTGCGAGGCCACACCATGCGCAAGATTATATGCTCCCTGCTGGTCGCCCTTTCAAGCGTGACCGCCTTCGCCCAGTCCGATCGGGCGCCTGCTCTCGCCGCCAACGCGCCGGAGCGGCATGTCGTCAAACCGGGGGACACCCTGTGGGGCATCGCCGGGCTGTTTCTGAAGGAGCCGTGGCGCTGGCCCGAGGTCTGGCGCATGAACCGCGAGCAGATCCGTAATCCGCACCTGATCTATCCGGGCCAGATCGTATATCTCGAAGACTTCAACGGTGCGCCGAGACTGCGTGTCGGTCAGCCGGTCAAGCTATCGCCCAAAACCTATGAAGAAGCGGTCGCCGAGCCGATCGCGTCGATTCCGCACAAGGCGATCGAACCTTTCCTGACGAAGCCGATTGCGGTCGAGGCCGGTTTCAACGAGACGGCGCCGCGCATCGTCGGCACGCAGGAAGGACGCGTCTATCTGAGCGCCGGTGACGTGGCCTACGTCAGCGGTGTGACTGACAACACGCAGCATTGGCACGTCTATCGCCCGGCCGCACCCATCAAGGATCCGGAGACCAAGGAACTGCTCGGCTTCGAGGCGGCCTATCTCGGAGACGCGAAGCTGGTGCGTGAAGGCGAGCCCGCCACCTTCGAGGTGGTGTCGGCGCAGTACGAGATCGGCAAGGGCGACCGGCTGGTGCCGGCGCGGCAGGCCGAACTGATGGCCTACGTACCCCATGGCCCGGACAAGGACATACGCGGCAGCGTGGCACGCATCGTCGGCGGCGTGGCGTCTGCAGGCCGGCACAACGTCGTGATGCTCAACCGTGGCTCGAAGGATGGTGTCGAGATCGGTCACGTGTTCGGAGCCTTCCTGGCCGGCAAGAACGTCGAGCTGCGCGACCAGCAGAAGATCGACGCCTATCAGTTGCCGGACGAACGGTCCGGTCTGGTGTTCGTATTTCGCGTGTTCGACAGCATTTCATACGCGCTGGTGATGGACGCCAAGCGTCCGATTACCGTCGGCGACCGGTTCCGCAAGCCCTGATCATGGCGGACGCATCGGCCGCAGCCTGGCTGCGTCTGACGCTGACACGAGGTATCGGGCTTGACGCGCAGCGCCGCCTGTTGTCGGTGTTCGGTCCGCCGGAACGCATCTTTGCGGCGCCCGGGTCGGCGGTCGCGTCCGCAGTGGGTGACAAGGCGGCGCGTCTGCTGGCCGCCTTCGACGATGAAGAGGCAGTGGCACGCGCGCTGGAGTGGGCGGAGCAGCCGGGCAACCATCTGGTCACGCTGGCCGATGCCGCCTATCCGAGGGCGCTGCTTGAAATTCCCGATCCGCCCACCCTGCTCTACGTTAAGGGGCATGTCGAACTGCTGAACGCACGCGCGCTGGCCATCGTCGGTGCGCGAAATGCCACGGCGCAGGGCGAGCTCAACGCGGCCCAGTTCGCACGCGAACTGTCGCGTGGTGGCCTGACCATCGTCAGCGGTCTGGCGCTTGGTTGCGATGCGGCGGCACATGCTGGCGCGCTCGATGGTCAGGGTTCGACGATCGCCGTGATCGGCACCGGCGCCGACCGCATCTATCCACCGCGCAACGGAGAGCTGGCACGCCGCATCGCTGAGCATGGCGCCATCGTCAGCGAGTTTCCGCTCGGAACACCGGCGTTGCGCGAGAACTTTCCGCGCCGCAACCGCATCATTTCGGGCCTGTCGCGCGGCGTACTTGTGGTCGAAGCGGCCGCCCGCAGTGGAACCCTTATCACCGCGCGACTGGCCGGCGATCAGGGCCGCGAGGTGTTCGCGATCCCCGGTTCCATCCATTCGCCGCTGTCCAAGGGCTGTCACCAGCTGATCCGGCAGGGCGCCAAGCTGGTCGACGACGCGCGCGACATCCTGTCCGAACTGCAGCCGGACGCCGTGCCAGCAGGCAAGGACGCCCCCGTGGCTTCGACCGGAGGCGAGTCCGCACTGCTCGATGCGATGGGTTTCGATCCGGTCGGAATCGACCTGCTTGCGCAACATACCGGCTTGACGGCGGACACCCTCTCCGCCATGCTGCTTTCACTGGAGCTTGAAAGCCGGGTCGCGGTGCTTCCCGACGGCAGGTTTCAGCGCATCAGGTGATACGGTCCGGACAGGCGTCCGGGCCGGGTGACAAACCGCCGGTAGGCATTCCTGCCGACTGGCTCGCGCGGAGCCGAATCATGATCGACGTTCTGGTCTATCTTTTCGAAACTTACGCGCATCTGGACAGTTATCCCGAGCCCAACCAGCTCGCTCGCAAGCTCTCGGCTGCCGGTTTCGAGCAGGATGAAATCGAGGAAGCCATGGGCTGGCTGTCCGGCCTTGAAAGCGCCGGAGGTGCCGACAAGCCCCGTATTGCCGCGGAGAGCCGGTCCATCCGGCTGTATTCGGCGTCGGAGCAGTCGCGCCTCGATACCGAGTGCCGGGGCTTCCTGTCGTTCCTTGAGGATGCGGGTGCCATCAACGCACTGAGTCGCGAAATTGTCGTCGAGCGTGCACTTGCGCTGGAGGACGATGAGGTGTCCCTGAGCCAGTTGAAGGTGATCGTGCTGATGGTTCTGTGGAACCAGCAGGCGACGACCGATACGCTGGTGCTCGAGGAGCTTCTGTCCGACGAGGACGAGCCGCACGCTCCGCATTGAGTGCCCGCGAGGCGCTGTGTTATGTCGGCGGCAGGCGTAATCGCTTGCCTGTTCGGAATTTTTGTCCCTATCATGCGCCGCTTTTACGCCGCTTGAGCCGGCGCGCACCCGGTGCGCCGTAGGTGGCGTCAGGTCATCGGGCTGGCATGGGCAAAAAACTGATCATCGCGGAAAAGCCGTCGGTCGCGCAGGACATCGCGCGCGCAGTCGGCGGTTTCACGCGCGAAGGCGACTACTTCGAAAGCGAAGACTACGTGCTGTCTTCGGCGGTCGGCCACTTGCTCGAACTGGCGGTGCCCGAGGAATATGAAGTCAAGCGCGGCAAGTGGTCTTTCGCGCACCTGCCGGTCATTCCGCCGCGCTTCACGCTCAACCCGATAGACAAGACTGCGGAACGGCTGCGCCTGCTGACGCGGCTGATCAAGCGCAAGGACGTTGATGGCCTGGTGAACGCCTGTGACGCGGGGCGCGAGGGCGAGCTGATCTTCAATTACATCGTCGAGCACAGCAAGACCACCAAGCCGATCGAGAGGCTGTGGCTGCAGTCGATGACCGCGACCGCGATCCGCGACGGTTTCGTCAAGCTGCGAGGTGCGCAGGAAGTCGAAGGCCTGCGTCAGGCGGCGATGTCGCGTGCCGAAAGCGACTGGCTGATCGGCATCAACGGCACGCGGGCGATGACCGCGTTCAATTCCAAGACCGGTGGCTTCCACCTGACCACGGTCGGTCGGGTGCAGACGCCAACGCTGGCCATCGTGGTGCGGCGTGAGGAAGAGATCCGCCGTTTCAGGTCGCGCGACTACTGGGAAATCGAAGGTCGTTTCGGCGTCGCCGCCGGCGAATACAGCGGCCGCTGGTTCGACGAAAAGTTCAGGAAACCGGAAGGCGACGAGCACGCCCGCGCCGAACGGCTGTGGGACGAGGCGAAGGCGCGCGCCATCCAGGCCAAGTGTGCCGGCAAGACGGGTACGGTCGAGGAAGAGGCCAAGCCCTCGACCCAGCTGTCGCCGTTGCTGTACGACCTCACCTCGCTGCAGCGCGAAGCGAATGGCCGCTTTGGCTTTTCCGCGCGGGTGACCTTGCAGATCGCGCAGGCGTTGTACGAAAAGCACAAGGTGTTGACCTATCCGCGTACCGACGCGCGCGCGCTGCCCGAGGACTACCTGCCGACGGTCAACGACGTGCTGGCCCGCCTGCCACACACCTACGCGCCGTACGCGAACGAGATCGTCAAGCAGGGCTGGGTGCGCCCGAACAAGCGCATCTTCAACAACGCCAAGATTTCCGATCACTTCGCCATCATCCCGACCGGTACCGAGCCGAAGTCTCTGTCGGAAGCGGAAGCGAAGATCTA
Source organism: Methyloversatilis sp. (assembly GCA_036567405.1). GTDB lineage: Bacteria > Pseudomonadota > Gammaproteobacteria > Burkholderiales > Rhodocyclaceae > Methyloversatilis. The sequence goes on from DATCUL010000402.1 coordinate 11,478, forward strand.
CGACATGGTCACCCGCCGCTTCCTGGCGGTGTTCTTTCCGGCCGCCGAGTACCGCGTGACCACGCGCATCACCCGGGTCGAGGGCGAGGCGTTCAAGACCGAAGGCAAGGTGCTGGTGAATCCGGGATGGCTGGCGGTCTACGGCAAGGAAGCGCAACTGGAGGAGGACGGCAAGGGTGGCGAAACCGCGGCCGCCAGTCTGGTGCCGGTCAAATCGGGCGAAAGTGCCCGGGTCGAGGACATGCTGCTCAAGGCGCTGCAGACCAAGCCACCGGCACGCTACTCCGAAGCGACGCTGCTGAGCGCGATGGAAGGTGCGGGCAAGACGATAGACGACGAGGAACTGCGCGCCGCCATGGCCGGCCGCGGCCTTGGTACGCCGGCGACGCGCGCCCAGATCATCGAAAACCTGATCCTGGAAAACTACATGCTGCGCGAGGGGCGCGAGCTGATTCCGACGGCGAAGGGTTTCCAGCTAATGATCGCGCTGCGCGGGCTGAAGATCGACGAACTGAGCTCGCCGGAACTGACCGGCGAGTGGGAATACAAGCTGTCGCAGATCGAGCGCGGCGAACTGTCGCGCCAGGCCTTCATGGGCGAAATCGCCGAAATGACCGAGCGCATCGTGCATCAGGCCAAGAGCTACGAGAGCGACACCATTCCGGGCGACTTCGCGACGCTGGAAGAGAAGTGCCCGCGCTGCGGCGGCGTGGTCAAGGAAAACTACAAGAAATTCCAGTGCCAGAGCTGCGACTTCGCGTTGTGGAAGATCGTTGCCGGACGCCAGTTCGAGACGCACGAGATCGACACCCTGCTGCGCGACCGTCAGGTCGGGCCGCTGACCGGCTTCCGCAACAAGATGGGCCGGCCCTTCAACGCGCTGATCAAGCTCAACGACAAGCTGGAGCCGGAATTCGACTTCGGCCAGCCGCGCGATGACGAAAATGCCGAGCCGATCGACTTTTCGGCGTTGACGCCGCTCGGCCCGTGTCCGAAGTGCGCGGCGCGCGTGTTCGAGCAGCCGATGTCCTACATCTGCGAGAAGGCGGTCGGGCCGGAAAAGAGCTGCGATTTCCGCTCCGGCAAGATCATCCTGCAGCAGCCGATCGAAGCGGAGCAGATGCAGAAACTGCTCGGCGATGGCCGGACCGACCTGCTGAAGGGCTTCGTGTCGTCGCGTACCAAGCGCAAGTTCTCGGCCTTCCTGGTGCGTCAGCCTGACGGCAAGGTGGGCTTCGAATTCGAGCCGCGTGCGGTCAAGCCGAAGGCGGGTGCCAAGGCGGCAGCGCCGAAGGCTGATGTTGAAGCCGGTCCGGACGCCGAGGCGAAGGTGCCCGCCAAAAAAGCGCCTGCGAAAAAACCTGCCACAAAGGCTGCGACCAAGGTCAAGGCGGCACCCGCCAAGGCGCGCAAGGTGTCCTGATCGGTACGGCCGGCGGGCGGATCAGCTCGCTGTGCTGTCCAGCCAGACTTCCAGCCCCTGGGCATTGAGTTCGATGTCCAGTCCCCAGACTGCCAGCGCCTGCATGCGCGTGAGTGGGCTGCCATGTGTCTGCAGTTCGTCCATGAGCAGCGAGCTCAGGCCGTCGAGCAGCTGCTGTTTGCGCGCCGTGCCGGTTCCGGCAGCGGCCTTCGCGATGGCGATGTGCGCATCGGTGCGTGCACGCAGCGCGCGGCCGAGCTCGGCGACGCCAGTGACCCGTCCGTAGTGCGTCAGATACATGGCCTGCGGGTTCCGCGCCAGCAGACGCTCGACCGAGGCGCGTAGCGCCACCGGGTCGAACTGTACCGGCGATGTGGTCGGGAATATGAATGCCCGGCCATCAACCGTACATTCCGGGTAGGCGAGGCCGAAGGTATCGCCGGTGAACCAGCCTTGCGAGCGGGCGTCCCAGATGCAGTGGTGGTGCTTCGCGTGGCCCGGCGTGTCGATGAATTCGAGCGCCCGGCCGTTGAAATCGAGCGTGAAGCCGTCATGCGTCTCGATCACGCGCGAGGCCTCGACTGGCAGGATGTCGCCGTACATGTCGACGATCGCCTGTGCGCCATAGACTTCGGTCGCGCCGGCGATCAGCTTTGACGGGTCGATCATGTGGCGCGCGCCGCGCGGATGAACCACCAGCTGCGCGTTCGGAAAGGCGCGCATGGCGGCGCCAGCGCCGCTGGCGTGGTCCAGATGCACATGGGTCAGGATGATGTAGCGCACCTGCCCGGCCACGATGCCCTTCTGTGCGAGCGCCGACTGAACGTTGCGCAGCGAATGGCCGGTGCCGCAGTCGATCAGGGCAGCCTGGTCGCCCGATCGCATCAGATGGATGGCCGCCATGCCATGGCGGATCAGGTCGGCATCGATGGCCGAAATATCGTGTTCGTAGTCGATCATGGGGTGTGGCTCAACGTGCCGGAGGCGGTGAAGACGCAATTCTAGGGGGAGTTGGCCGCCGTTCGGGTCGCACGCGTCTGCCGTCGGGCGGACGTTGCGCGCGGCGATCCTAGTCGGATCGTTCGATACGCCAGCCCGGCTTGCGGTAGTCGCGGACATTGCCGTACGGCAGGGTCTGATAAACCGTGCGGCCATGGGCGTCCTCCTCGATGCGTGTGCCAGGCTTCGAATAGTCACGAATCTGTGTGCCGCGTACGGTCGGGTAGACATCGACGGTCCGGTTGCGGGCATTCGGCCGGATCAGTTCGCGCGGATGCTGTCCGATCATGCCGCCCGGACTGACGCCGCTCATGCCCTGGACGTCGCCATACGGATCACCGCCGATGGGCGCGGTCGGTACATGGCCGAGCCCGCCGCTCACGGCGGCGCCGGGCACGATCAGCGAAGCGAGGACAAGCAGGGTGCGCGGTGTCATGGTGATCTCCTCAAGCCGGCGACGGTCCGGCATCCGAAAGTGGCGAAAACGGCGTCGCGGTCGTTGATGCAGTCTAGTCCGGAATTTCGCCCGCACGGCGAGCACACCGGCACGCTGCGGTGTGGGTACGGCGCCACAGGCCGGCAACAAGCTTGTGGAGAAGGCTCGCGGATGTGGAATCATTCCGGCCATGAACACCACAGACAACAATCCGTTCGAGCCTGCGCCGCCGGTTGCGCAGCCATCGGACCAGGACGATCCTTGCTCCCGTAGCGTGCCCGCCGGCCGTGGCATCGAATGGCTGCGCCAGGGCTGGCAGTGCTTTTCGGCCGCACCCGGCCTGTGGATGGTCATCACGGCGATCTGGGTGGTCGTGATGGTGGTGCTCAACGTGGTACCGCTGTTCGGCATGATCGCCGCCACCCTGCTGGCGATGGTGACTGTCGGTGGCCTGATGCAGGGCTGCCGCGCGCTGTCGCACGGCGAACCGCTGGCGCTCGATCACCTGTGGGCAGGTTTCGGCGAACGCATCAATCCGCTGCTGGCGCTCGGCGGCTGGTACATCGCTGCGGTATTCGGCATTTCGCTGTTCGTGCTGCTGCTGTCCGTACTCATCGCCGGCGTTGCCGGCATGGCCGCGCTGGCGGCTCTGGTGGTCGTGTCGGCGGCGGCTTCGCTGCTGCTGGTGATCGCGGTGCTGTTGATGGCGCCGGTGCTGATGGCGATGTGGTTTGCGCCCGCGCTGGTCATGTTCCACCGCATGACGGCGCTGGACGCGATGCGCGCGAGTTTCTTCGCCAGCTTGCGCAATGCGCCGGCCTTTGTCGTGTTTTCGCTGATCTACATCGTGCTGGTGCTGCTGGCGTCGATACCGGCAATGCTCGGCTGGTTGCTGCTGCTGCCGGTCACTTTCGGTGCGATGTACTCGAGCTACCGCGATGTGTTCCAGCAGGACTGATCACGCGGCATCACCCTTCACCGCCTTGAACCGCTCCAGCGTGGCCGCGCGCGCTGCGGCGTGATCGACCACGGGCGCCGGATAGTCGCGGCCGATCACGCAACCGGCCATCTGCTGTTCCAGTGCTGTCGCCAGCCACGGTGCGTGGATGCGTTTCCTGTCGAATTTCGCCAATTCGGGGCAGTAGCGGCGGATGAACTGTCCGTCCGCGTCGAACTTTTCCGACTGCGTGACCGGATTGAAGATGCGGAACCATGGCTGTGCGTCGCAGCCGGTCGATGCGGCCCACTGCCAGCCGCCGTTGTTCGCGGCCAGATCGAAGTCGTTCAGGTTGCGCGCGAACCAGTGTTCACCGCGCTGCCACGAAATGCCCAGATCCTTGGTCAGGAAGGATGCGCTGACCATGCGCAGCCGGTTGTGCATGTAGCCGGTCTGCGCCAGCTGACGCTGGGCCGCGTCGACCAGCGGGTAGCCGGTCCGGCCCTCGCACCAGGCGCGGAAGCGCTCGCTGTCGTCCAGCCAGCGCACCGCGTCGAATTCTGGCCGGAAGCTGCCGGTGAGCACATGCGGGTTGTGCCACAGGATCTGGAAGTAGAAGTCGCGCCAGATCAGCTCGCCCAGCCAGCACTCGGCACCGGCGCCGCCGCGCGCATGTGCCTCGCGCGCGAGCCGGCGGATCGATATCGTGCCGAAGCGCAGATGCACCGACAGATAGCTCGGGCCCTTGGTTGCCGGAAAGTCTCGCGTGGCCTTGTAGCGGTCGATGCGATCGACGAAATCGTCGAACAGTGCGTCCGCACCCGACATGCCGATGGGCAGCTTCAAGGAAGACAGATTGGTCGGCGCAAAGCCCAGGTCACCCAGCGACGGGATGCCGGTTGCCGGCACCGGCGCCAGCGCGCCCGCGTAGCGGCGCACCGGATAGGCCTTCAGATGGAAGGGCGTGAGTGTCTTCAGCCACGCGTTCTTGTACGGCGTGAACACCGAGAACGGCTTGCCGGCTTGTGTCAGCACCTCGTCGCATTCGAACACGACCTGATCCTTGTACTGTTCGAAGCCGATGCCATGCCGCGTCAGCTCGCCACGCACGTCGGCATCACGCGATAGCGCGGCCGGCTCGTAGTCGCGGTTGGTGACCACCGCCGCCACACCGAGCTCGCGCGCCAGCGCAGGCACGAGTTCGCGCGCTCGGCCGTGGCGCACGATGAGGCCGCCGCCCAACG